>DAHWBL010000144.1 GCA_027323595.1 Acetobacteraceae bacterium
GAGGGCCTGAAAATCGGGGCGTTGCGACGCCGCGCCGTCGTCGGCGGCGACCAGGCGCAGCAGGGCGGTGGCCTCCGCGCCCATGCCGAGGGAGATCATGGTCTCGGCCGCGCCCAGCCGCGCCGGGGTGCGCGCGCGCGCCGGCGCGGCGGCGGCGGCGGCCACCCGCTCACGCAGCAGCCGTTGCAGCGCGGGCGCCGGGCGGTCGGGCAGATCAAAGCGCCTGGTCAGGGTGGCGGCGCGCATCAGCGCCGGCAGTTCGGCCTCGGCCACCGCTGGCGCGAGGTCGAGCCCGTTGGCGGACAGCATGAAGCCCTCCGCCACCTGGCGCAGCACCAGCCGGTCGCTGCGGGGCACCACCGCCACGCCGAGGGCGGTGGTGGGCAGGCGGTAGAACGGGGTCGCCCGCTCGGTGCGCACCGCCTGCGCGGGGCCGGTCGGCAGGCCGCGCTCGGTGCCGACCAGCAGATTGCCGCCCGACAGCGGGTCCGGCACGGTCACCACCCGCCCCGGCCGGGCGATCGGCAGCAGCACGCCGCCATCGCGCGCGACCGGCAACACCGGCTCGGCGACCGCGGCATCGGCGACCAGCCGCCAGCCGGCCGGTTCGCGCACCAGGGCAATGCCGGGCTCGGCCGGCAGGCTCAGCAGGGTCGCTTCGGGCAGCAGCCGCACCTGCGCGCCGGCGAAACGCGGGTCGGCGGCCAGCGCGGACAGATCCAGCGGCCGGCGTTCATCGAACACCAGCAGGCTGCGGTCGCCACGCCGCAGCAGCGCCGCGCCGGTCTGGGCGGACATGGGCAGCAGCACCGTGAGGTCGGCGGGCCCGGCGGGATCGTCGGCGGCCTCGGCCCGCAGGGCGACCGGCGCATCGACCGGCGGCGCGGTGGCGTCGGGCGGCGGATCGGCCTGCCGGGCGATCGGGGGGGATGGCGCGATCGGCGCCGGGGCCGGAGACGAGGCCAGCGACGGGGCCGGCGGCGGGGCGGATGACGGCGATGCGCCGGGTTTGCCGACCCGCGGCGCGGCGGCGCGCGGCGGCGGCGGGGGATCGAGCGCGTCGAGCACGATGCGGTTGCCGATCCGGGTGTCGCGCAGGCGCGCGCCGGGAGCCAGCACCAGCACCAGCCGGCCGGCGCCACCCGACAGGCGGGCGATGTTGCGCGGTGCTGCCGGCGCCACCAGCGCGTCGGTGGTCGGCAGGCTGAGCACGATCTGCCCGGCCTCGCGGGTCAGCCGGTAGTGCGGCGGCGCGCCGAACTCCAGCACGATGCGGCCATAGCCGGGGTGCGAGGCGCTGCGCAGCTCGACCGCCCGCGCCACCACCGGCACCACCACCGGCAGCAGCAATGCGGCTGCCAGCAGCAGCGCGGGCGGCGCGCGCATCAGAAATCCGCCAGCAACCGGTCGATGTCGCTCTGGTCCATCGCATGCACCGGCAGTTGCGGCCCGTTCAGCAGCTCCGCATCCGCCGGCATCTCGGGCAACGCGTCGGCGTCGTCGAGCTCAGGCGTGAAGGCGGCGACGATGTGCGCCACTTTCGCGTCGATCGCCTTCAGCGTCGCCACCACCTTGCTGATGCGCTGGCCGGTGATGTCCTGAAAGCTGCACGCCTCATAGATCGGCGTGGTCACTTCCGGGCCGAGCCCCTGCGCGTCGAGCTTTTCGCAGACTTCGAGAATCTGCTCGGTCGCGGCGGCGGTGTGGGCGACGATCGCATCCAGCTCATCGGTGGCCGAGGGGATGTGGCTGGCGGTGATGTCGTCCACCTTGAGGGCCGCGATCTCGGCGCGGGCGCGCGCGATGGTGCGCCCCAGCTCCGCCACCTCGGCGAGCAGGGCGGTTTCGGGCGCGGTCAGGTCGCCCTGCATCGAGGCCAGCACGGCGCGCACCACCTCGGCGACCATCGCCGGTTCGGCCTGCGGGTAGCGTTGTTTGAGCTGGTCCAGGCGGTGCGCGAGCGCGCTCGATTCATCCTGCATGGACCAGCACCTTCTCGATTTTTTCCTTCAGCGTCTCGGCGTTGAAGGGCTTCACGATGTAGTTCGACACGCCGGCCTGTTTGGCCGCGACCACGTTCTCGCTCTTGCTTTCGGCGGTCACCATGATGAAGGGCAGATGGCGCAGCCGCGCGTCCGCGCGCACTTCCTGCAACAGTTGCAGGCCGGTCATGGGCTGCATGTTCCAGTCGCTGATCACGAGGCCGAACTGGCCACCGCGCAATTTCGACAGCGCCTCCGACCCGTCAGATGCTTCCTCCACATTGTGGAATTCGATCTGTTTGAGCAGGTTGCGTATGATGCGCAGCATGGTCTTGTAGTCGTCCACGATCAGCACGTTCATCGATTTGTCGATCATCCCAGGTCCTTTCGGGAAGTCTGTGGTCCGTTCGGGACTTATTGTCCCTTTCGCGCCGCGCCGCCGGCGTCGGCCTCACCCGGAGCGGCCTCACGTCGCGCGCGGGCCTTTGCCAGCGCGGCCGTGGCGTCTCGCGCGCGGTCGGGCGACATCGCGCCCAGCACCAGCGCCGCCTTGGCCTCCTTCATCCGGTCGAGCAGGCCGAGCAGCACCTGCTGGTCCAGATCGTTGAAGATCGTGGCCGCCTCTCGCGGCTTCATGGTTTCATACAGCTTGACCAGGCCGGCCCAGTTCGCCGCCTCATGGGCGCGGCGCTCGGCATCCTGTTGCTCAAGACGGGTTTGCAGCGCGGCCATCTGTGACATGCGTTCATCGATGCGCGCCTCGGTGGCGTGCAGCAGCGCCTCGCGCGCCGCCAGCGCCTGTTCGCGCGTGGCAAGCTGCGTGCGCCGGGCACGAAGATCGGCGAGCAGCCCCGCCGGGTCCTCGGCCGGTGGCGGCACGGTGGCGGGCGCGACGACGGGTGGGGCGACAGGTGGGGCGGCGGCCTCGGCGGGCGGCTTGGCGGGCGGCTTGGCGGGCGGTGGTCTCGCGGTCTCGGCCGCCGCGGCGGCGAGCAGATATGGCGCGGGCCGTTGCGGCGCGACCAGCGACCAGCCGAGCAGGGTCACGCGCTGCGCGAGGACCCCGCCCAGAGCCAGGATCGCCAGCGGCAGCAGCCTGGGCGCGGGGATGCGCAGCATCATGCCCGCGCCGCGCGCAGAACGCGCAGCAGGTCGCGCTCGGCGGTGCTGCGCGGCTGTTCGCCGGCCGACGCATTCTCGGGCTGCCGGGCGGTGGCCGAGGGGCGCGACGCGCGCAGCCCCACCTCCATGCGATCGGCCACCGCTTCGCCGCGCTGGGCGAGAAACTCCATGTCCTGGCGTAGGCCTTTGGCATGTTCGATCTGCGCGGCAAGCTCGCGGCCGGCGCCATCGGCCGCCGCGCGCAGCCGGTCCACGCCGATCTGCGCATCGTGCGTGGCGGCGTTGAAGCCGCTGACCAACTGTTCGAGCATCGCGCGGTCGCGCCGCAGCACCCCCAGCGCGCGTTCCAGCCGGATCGCGTGGAACAAGGTCGCCGCGAGCAGCCCGATCAACACCAGTTCGGGGAGCAGACTTCCTGCCTGCATGTGTCAGCACTCCGTTGATGAATTGTCGGCTCATGGCGGCTCGGCCGGCTCGGCCCGCAATTCCTTCTCGATGCGCACCGCGAGATGATTTTGCCGCCGCCCGACCCGCGCCTCGAACAGCGGCACCGCGCCGCACTGCACCCGCACCGGCGCGCCGGGCACGCAGCTCAGCAGAATGCGGCTGCCTGGCTGCAACGATGCCACCTCCGACAGCGGCATCACCTGTTCGTCGAGCACCACCTGCAGATCGACCTCGGTGTTCCACAGCTCCTCGGCCAGATGGGTTTCCCAGATCGAGTCACGGCCGAATTTCTCGCCCATGAATTGCTGCAACAGCAGCTCGCGCACCGGCTCCAGGGTGGCATACGGCAACAGCAGCTCCAGCCGCCCGCCGCGATCCTCCATGTCGATGCGCAGCCGCGCCAGCACCGCCGCGTTGGACAGGCGCGAGATGGTGGCAAAGCGCGGATTGACCTCCAGCCGTTCGAACCGGAAGGTCGCCGGGCACAGCGGATCGAACGCGGCGGACAGGTCGGCCAGCACCACCTGGATCAGCCGCTCGACCAGGGTGCGCTCGATGGTGGTGTAGGGCCGGCCCTCGATGCGCATCGGCGCGGTGCCGCGACGCCCGCCGAGCAGCACATCGACGATCGAGTAGATCATCGCGCTGTCCACCACCATCAGCCCGAAATTATCCCACTCCTCCACCCGAAACACCGCCAGCATCGCGGGCAACGGGATGGAATTGAGATAGTCGCCGAAGCGCAGCGACAGGATGTTGTCGATGCTGACCTCGACATTGTCGGAGGTGAAGTTGCGCAGGCTGGTGGACATGATGCGGACCAGCCGATCATAGACGATCTCCAGCATCGGCAGCCGCTCGTAGGAGACGAGCCCCGAGCTGATGATGCGCTGCATGCCGCTGCGCGGTTCGCCACCGTCCGGCGCGTCGTCAAAGCCGAGCAGCGAATCGATCTCGGCCTGGTTCAGCACCCGCGCGGGGGTGGCCTCGGTCGGCTCGCCGCCTTCGGCGGCTTCCCATTGCGCGGCGAGATCGTCGTCCTCGGTGCCGCTCATTGGACCAGCAATTCGGTGAACAGCACGTCGTCCACTTTCGCCGGCGCCACGGCGGGGACCACGCGTGCGAGCAGTTCCTCGCGCAGCCGGTAGGTGCCGGCCGCGCCGCGCAGCTCCTCGGGCCGCATTTCGCGCAGATAGGTCTGGAACAGATCGACCACGCGCGGCATCGCCGCCTGCACCGGGGCGGCATCCTCGGCGCGCGGCAGTTCGAGCTTGGCCTTCAGCTTGACAAAGCCGGTGCGCCGGCCGCCGGCGTTGAGATTGGCGATCAGCTCGGGCACGTCGATGAAGGTTGGTGGCTTCGGCGCGGCCGCGGCCTCGGCCAGCTTTGCTTCCTTTGATTTTTCACCCATGCCGAGCATGTTGGGCAGGATGCCGCTGAACCACAGCCCGGCGCCGACCGCGAGCAGCAGCACCGGCACGGCGATGAGCACCAGCCGCCCGCGCCCCTTGGGTTTGGGCGCCGCCGGCGTGTCGTCGTTCTGCTGCGGGTCCGCGCTCATCGCACGCTTGTCGCCCGAAGCGGGTTAAGGATCGGTTGCGCGACGGCGCGGGGGCGACGCGGATGCAGAATCTGCCGGGTCGGCGGCGACGCAGCCCGGCAAATTCTGCCGCGCCGGGTGCGCCCAGCCACGCATATCCGCGGCTTTGCGGGGGCTGCGCGGCTGGCACGGCGGTTGCGCTGATGGCGCGGTCACCACGGGGCCGCATCATGCAGATCACCACCGACGTCGTTCTCTCCCGCCTGGTCGCGCAGCAGCGCAGCCTGGACATCACCGCCCACAACATCGCCAACGCCGCCACGCCAGGCTTCAAGGGCGAGCGCATGGTGTTCGCGGACTGGATCGCGCCGCGCACCGGCGGCGAGCCCGGCGGCATCGCCTTCAGCCAGGATCGGCTGAGCTATCGCGAGATGTCGGCCGGCACCATCAACCACACCGGCAATCCGCTCGATCTGGCGATCACCGGCGACGGCTGGTTCACGGTGGAGACCGCGCGCGGCCCGCGCCTCACCCGCGGCGGCCGCTTCACGCTGGGCAGCGACGGCACCATCACCGACCAGTCCGGCCAGGCGCTGCTGGACACCCAGGGCAAGCACCTGCAGATCGGGCCGACCGATGGCACCATCGCCGTCGCCGCGGACGGCACCATCAGCAGCGACAACGGCCAGCTCGGGCGGGTCGGCGTGGTGCGCCCGCAGGACACCACCCATCTGCTCGCCGAGGGCGGCGACGCGCTGCGCGCGGACGTGCCGACCTCGCCGGTGGCCGCGCCGCAGATCGTTCAGGGCGGGCTGGAGGAGAGCAACGTGCAGCCGATCCTGGCGGTGAGCGACATGACCACGCTGCTGCGCGAATTCCAGTTCACCACCCAGTTCCTCCAGGCCGAGAGCGACCGGGTGCAGCAGACCATCGACAAGCTGGCCACCCAATCCTCCAACGTCTGAGCAGGGGTTTTCATGCGCGCTCTCGATATCGCCGGCACCGGCATGCTGGCCCAGCAAACCAACGTCGAAGTCATCTCCGACAACATCGCCAACATGTCCACCACCGGCTTCAAGCGCCGGCGGCCGGAGTTTCAGGATCTGATCTATCAGAATCTGCGCCGGGTCGGCACCAACAGTTCCGATACCGGATCGGTGGTGCCGGCCGGCGCGCAGGTCGGGCTTGGGGTGCAGACCGCGGCGATCTATCGCATCTCCGAGCAGGGCAATCTGCAACAGACCGGCAACAGCCTCGACATGGCCGTGCAGGGCAACGGATATTTCCAGGTGACGCTGCCCAGCGGGCAGATCGCCTATACCCGCGACGGCACGTTCGGGCTGTCGCCGGCCGGGGTGATCGTCAGCGCCGATGGCTATGTGGTGGTGCCGGGCATCACCGTGCCGCCGAACGCGACCTCGATCACCATCAACACCTCCGGGCAGGTGCAGGCCAACATCGCCGGCACGGTGGCGCCATCGCTGCTGGGCCAGATTCAGCTCGCCACCTTTCCCAACGAGGCCGGCCTTGATGCGCAGGGCAACAATCTGCTGCTGGAATCAGCGGCTTCGGGCACGGTCGTCACCGGCGTGCCGTCCGCGCCGGGGTTCGGCACGGTGATGCAGGGCTTCATCGAGACCTCCAACGTCAATGTGGTCACCGAGATCACCAACCTCATCACCGCGCAGCGCGCCTATGAGATGAACAGCAAGGTGATCACCACCTCGGACAACATGTTCAGCACGCTCACCAACCTGCATTGATCCCCCCAAACCTTTGTTGATGACCATGCACCGCGCCCTTGCCATCCTCTTTGCCTGCGGCATCAATGTCGGCATCGCCACCGCCGCGACGCTGCGCCCCGACGCGCGGCTGCACCGCCCGGTGGTGCTGTTGTCGGATCTGTTTGACGATGCCGGCGCGCAGGCCGACCGGGTGCTCGGCCCGGCGCCACCGCCAGGCGGGCGCTTTGTTGTCGAGGCGCGCCAGCTCGGTGCGATCGCGCATCAGTTCGATGTCGCCTGGAGCCCGCGCGGCGGCGAGCGGATCGCGGTCGAGCGCGCCGGGCAGCCGCTGGCGCGCGCACGGGTTCTGGCCGCCATCACCGAGGCGCTGCATGGCGCCGGCGCACCCGAGGACGCCGACATCTCCCTCGCCGGCTACAGCCCGCCGATGGTTCCGGCCGATGTCGAGGTGGCGGTGCGTGTCGAGGCGCTCGATTATCTGCCAAGCGGACATTTCGCCGCCAGCATCGCCGCAGTGGCCGCGGGCGATGCGACGGTGATCGGCCAGGTCAGCGGCAGCGTGACGCCGATGCGCACCGTGGTGGTGCCGCGCCGGCGCATCGCGGCGGGTGAAATGATCACCGCCGCCGACATCGATCTGCGCCGCGTCGGGGTGGCGACCAACGCCGATCCGGTGCGCAACCCGGACGAGGCGATCGGTCTGGCGCCACGCCATGCGCTGGCCGTCGGGCAGCCGGTGGCGCGCGCGGAGCTCGGCCCGCCGATCCTGGTGCGCAAGGGCGAGCCGGTGCGCCTGGTGCTCCAGCTCGACGGGCTGTCGATCGACGCGGTGGGCATGGCGCTCGACAGCGCCGGCACCGATGAGACCGTGCATGTTCGCAATGCCGCCAGCGGCGCGGTGATCGAGGCGATCGTGACCGGGCCGAACCAGGCGCGCGTGCAGCCCGACAGCCGCCCGATCAATCAGCGCGGCGCGGCCATCGCGGTGCTCAATTGAGGCGCGCCCTGCCGCTCGCGCTGGTGGTCGTACTCGCCGGCTGTGGCAATCTGCAGCGGCTTGCCGAGATCGGCCGGCCGCCGGCGATGACCCCGCCCAGCGACCCGACTTCCGACCCGACCTATCGGCCGCTGACCCTGCCGATGCCGCACACCAATCCACCGCCGGCGGAGGATAATTCGCTGTGGCGCAACGGCAGCCGGGCCTTCTTCAAGGACCAGCGCGCCGCGCAGGTCGGCGATCTCATCACGGTGCTGGTCAATGTGAACGACACCGGCATTCTCTCCAACATTTCCAATGCCGGCACGACCGGGGTGGAAAGTTTCGGGATGCCGAATTTTTTCGGTCTCGAAGGCAATGCGCCGAAGATGATCAACGGCAACATCGTGCCGAAAAACCTGATCAACACCAACAGCGCCAGCACCATCACCGGCACCGGCACCATCACCCGCTTCGAAACCATCACGCTGCGGCTTGCGGGCGTGGTGACGCAGGTGATGCCCAACGGCAATCTGGTGGTCGCGGCGCGGCAGGAGATGCGGGTCAACGAGGAACTGCGGCAATTGACCGTGAACGGCGTGGTGCGGCCGCAGGACATCGCGTCCGACAACACCATCAGCCATGACCGCATGGCCGAGGCGCGTATCGATTACGGCGGTCGCGGGCAGATCAGCAATTACCAGCAGTCGCGCTGGGGGCAGCAACTTTTTGATGCCATCCTGCCGTTCTGAGATCGTCACGCTTGATTTGCCGGCCGGCGCGTGCTTTGCCGTGAGGACAGCGTTCCCGACCGGATCGTCGGGGCCGCTTCACCACCGGGGAGGCTTGTCATGATCCAGCATATTCCGCCGGTCCAGACCTGGCAGGCGCTGCTCAACGATCCGGATGCGCAGCTTGTCGATGTGCGCACCGACGCGGAATGGAATTTTGTCGGGCTGACCGATCTCGTGGAGGCTGGCAAGCAACCGCTGCTGATCTCGTGGCAGATCTATCCGGCCATGCAGATCAACGAAACCTTCGCGCAGGATCTCGCCGATGCCGGCCTGCTGGCCGATCATCACATCTATTTTCTGTGCCGCAGCGGCGCGCGCAGCCTGTCGGCGGCAACCTGTGCCGCGGCCGCGGGCTTCCTGCACGTCTACAACATCGCCGGCGGCTTCGAGGGCGATCCGGACGCCAAGGGCCATCGCGGCAAGCTCAATGGCTGGAAGGCCGCCTCGCTGCCCTGGCGCCAGCGCTGAGCTGATCAGGGCAGGAAACGCGGATCGTAGAACTTCGACAGGTCCGGCTTTTCGTCCACCAGGCCGATCTCTGTGATCGCGCGGGAGAGTTGCTCAAGCTGCTTGTCGGTGAAGCGGCCGTCGCGCGACCACATCTGCCGCTGCTCGTCATATTCGGCGTCCATCACCTGCCTGCTGAGGCCGGTGACCTTCATGCCGATCACCACCGATTCCTCCTTGTGGGCGAGCAACCATGTCACGCTCTCGAACCAGCCCGCGAGGAAGCGCTTCAGCACGTCGGGATGATCGCGGATGAAATCGGTGTGCGCGATGATCGAGTTGGCGGCGAAGTTCGGCACGAAATCCTGTGCGGTCATCAGCAGCCGCCCGCGCCCCTGCTGCGCCAGCGTCAGCCCCACCGCCGCATCCGACATCACCGCATCGACCTGCCCGGTGACCAGCGCCGCCACCTGGTTGGCGAGCACTCCGCCCACCGGGACCGGGGTGATGCCCTCAGCGCCCCAGCCCCTGGTGCGGGCGAATTCCAGCGCCATCCAATAGGTCAATGTGCCAGACTGGGTGACGCCGATCTTCTTGCCCTTCAGATCATCGGGGGTCTTGATCGCATTGACCACCGAGACCGCCATGTTCACCGGATAGACCACGATCGCGGCCACCGTGCGATGCGGCGCGCCCTTCACCTCGAAGGCGAAATCGGTGGAGCCGGTCAGCCCGACATCGGCGGCGTTGGCGATGAGCCCCTGATTTTCCTTGGCCGCGCCGGAGACCTCGATTTTTTCGCACTCGACGCCAAGACGCTGAAAAATGCCGGCGGCGGTGCCGATCTCGGGCACCGCGAAGCTGAACGCCTGCGCCGCCTGGCCGACCCTGATCTTGTCGGCCGCGCGCGCCATGGGGGCGGATGTCAGGAGCAGTGCGGCGAGCGCGGTGCCGGCCAGCAGGCGTGACGAAAAGCCATGTGGGGTCCGCATGGTATCCTCCCTGAATTTCCTCGTTGGCGGGCACCCTGCCGCAGTGCCGCGCCGGTGTCCATCATGGCGGCGCCAGCAGTTCGAGCACGACAAACCAGGGCCAGCGCGGATCGGCGCGCGTGCCGTGGGCATCGGCGAGCCGCCCGTTCGCGGCGAGCGGCACGTGTTTCATGGTCACCGCGTCATCGACATTGCCGCCGACGACATCGAGCATGTCGGGCCGGCGCGCCACCACGATGTCGCAATGCGCCGGAAAGCGCGTGGTGGGCAGATGATCGAGGCTGACCGTGGCAGCCCAGCCGCGCCCCATGCAGATCAGATCGCCAGGAACCGGCGCATACGCGTCGGGCGCGTGCGCGGCGAGCAGGCGCGCCCGCCCGGCGATCGCGGCGTCGATATAGTCGGCATGGGCGGCGGCATAGGGAAATCCGTCGGCCGCGCCGGCGATGCGCATCACGTAGGAGACGAACGCCGCCGACCACGCATAATCGGCGTCATCATCGCGCGCAAACACCCGTCCATGCGCATCATGCCTGCCGGTCCAGCCGAGTTCGGGCGCGTCGGCCGGCATGCCGGTGTACCAATATTCGCCGACGCGCTGCCACAGCCCTTCGTCGCGCTCGGGCTTGTCGGTGGCGGGCGGCATGGCACCGTCATCGACGGGACTGCCGAAAACCCGCCACTCGCGCTCGGCGATCGCCACCACCGCGGCGCGATGCAGCGGCTGATAGGGGCGCGCGGCGAACGGTGGCAGGCGCGGATCGGGGCTGGTGCATGCACCCAGCAGCAGCGCCACCAGCGCGGCGCGCGCGCGGATCATCCGCGTTCGGGAAACAGGCCGAGCAGGCCGGCGGCACTTGCCGCGCAGCGTCCGCGCTCGGTGATCAGCCCGCTGACCAGGCGCGCCGGCGTCACGTCGAAGGCGGGATTGGCGGCCGGCGAACCAGGCGGCACCACGCGCACCGAGCGCACCACGCCATCATCGGCGAGCCCGCTGACATGGGTCACCTCCTCGGCCGCGCGCTGCTCGATCGGGATTTCGCTGATGCCGTCATCGACCTGCCAGTCGATGGTGGTGGAAGGCAGCGCCACCCAGAACGGCACGCCGTTATCGTGCGCGGCGAGCGCCTTGAGATAGGTGCCGATCTTGTTGGCGACATCGCCGCGCCTGGTCACGCGGTCGGTGCCCACGATCACCAGATCCACTTCGCCATGCTGCATCAGATGGCCACCGGCATTGTCTGCCACCACGGCGTGCGGCACGCCGTGGCCGGCGAGTTCGAAGGCGGTCAGTGCCGCGCCCTGGTTGCGCGGGCGGGTCTCATCCACCCACACATGCAGCTCGATGCCGCGATCATGGGCGCGATAGATCGGCGCGAGCGCGGTGCCCCAATCGACCGTGGCGAGCCAGCCGGCATTGCAATGCGTCAGAATGCGCACCTTGCCGCGCCGCGCGGCGATCGCCTCGATCAGCGGCAGCCCGTGATCGCCGATCGCCGCGTTCTGCGCGACATCCTCATCGGCGATGCGGCCGGCTTCGGCATAGGCCGCATCGGCGCGCGCGGACGCCGGCAGATCGCGCAACACCGCGAGCATGCGCCCGATCGCCCAGGCGAGATTGATCGCGGTGGGGCGTGTCGCCGCGAGCAGCGCGGCGTCGCGTTGCATCGCCGCGTCGGATGCGTCGGCGCGCAACGCGAGCGCGAGCCCATAGGCGGCGACCGCGCCGATCAGCGGCGCGCCGCGCACCTGCATGGTGGTGATCGCGCGCGCCACGTCCGCGCAATCGACCAGGCGCGGAATGTCCACACTCCAGGGCAGACGTGTCTGGTCGATGATGCGCACCGACCAGCCATCCGCATCCAGCCAGACGCCGCGATAGGAAATATCGTTGATTTTCATGATACCTCGCCCTGCCCGCGCCTTGCGCGCCGGCGTTGTCAGATACGCTGATGCAGCACGCACACCAAGGTGAACAGCCGCCGCGCGGTTTCCAGATCGATCGCCACCTTGCCTTCGAGCCGACGGATCAACAGCCCCGCGCCCTCGTTGTGCAGGCCGCGGCGGCCCATGTCGATCGCCTGGATGCGCGCCTCGCGCCCTTCCTCGACGGCGGTGACATAGCTGTCCACCAGCAATTGATAATCCTTGATCAGCCGCCGGAACGGGCCGAGCGCCAGACCGAACAGCACCACGCGCTGCTGGTCCAGGCGGCGCACATCGAGCACCAGACGACCTTCCTGGACCGAGAGCTGCAACGCATAAGGGCCTGGCGGCAGCGGCGCATCCGAGGGCACCACAAGCTGGAAATGATTTTCCAGCTCCAGGTCGGCCACCGCCTGCCGACGGTCCATCTCCTGCAGCGGCGACAGCCCGCTCAGCGCGGCGCCGACCAGCTCGATGCTGGCGAGATGCGCGCCGCGATCAGTCATCCCCGACCGCCCGCACCATGCCCAGTCGCAGCATGAGCCCCACCGTCGCGCCTTTCACCGGGCGCAGCAGCGCGAGGCAGAGAAACAGCGTGAGCGGCAGAAAGATCGCCGCGTGCAGCCACAATGGCGGCGCCCATTGCCGCTCCACCAGCAGCATCAGCGGCACCACGATGTGACCGACGATCATGATGGTGAAATAGGGCGGCACATCGTCCGCGCGCACCCGTCCCAGCGGCGCGGAGCAATGCGGACATTCGCCGCGAACCTTGAGAAAACCTTGAAAGATGTGGCCCTGTCCGCATGCCGGGCACTGGTTGCGCAGGCCGCGCAGCATGGCGACGGCGACGGGGGGCACCGGCCAGGCGGGCGGGCGGGCGGCACGGTCGGGCGTCCAGACATGGGTCGGCAGGACAGGCATTGAAGCGACTTCCCTGGAAGAACACCTGGGCGATACCGGGTGGTTGCTGCGGTGCAGCTTAGCGCAAATCGAGCCGGCACCCAACCATCGCGCGGCCGACGCGATGGCGCGCGCGACGAACACGACGCGCGTCAACAGGTTCGGCGAGGCACGCGCGACATGTCGCGGGTGAACCGCATCGTCATTTCACCGGCTTGTCGCGCGCACCGCACGGCGCCTCGCGCGCGCGGCGTGCGCGGGCTCGCCGCGAAAATGGCGTAATTGGAATTTCCTTTATATATTCTGAATTATCTAAAAGCATTCGACGCGATGACTGGTCGCGCGGAGCATCGGGCAGATGAAAACACCGCGTGCGCGGCGCATCAGCGTGCATTTTTTTTTGTATAGCTGCGCAAGTTGTGCACGGATTTCATTGACAGCGCGGCATGAGGCGCGGAATAGCGTTAATCGCACGTGTGCAGTCGATTCGATTCGAGTCGCGCATCACCGGCAGCGATGGTGATACGCGAAGCGACGATCACAGCCAAGACCGCACACGCAGCAGAAGGACGATTGATGGTTACACGGCGCATTTCCTGCCCGCCCTCCCCGCCCGCCAAGATCGGCGTGTGGATCAGCGGACTCCGGAACCCATCGCACATGCCGGCGAGATTTCTCGTGCCGCGGCATCGGCCGGTCGTGATTGGCCATTCGTCCTTGCGGGTGCCGTGCTTCCCATCCACCGGAATTGTTCCGGACCCGGCCGACCCGTCGGCCGTTCGCCAACCACACATCTCCCCGACAAACACACAAACATCATCGGGGCAGACGACCACCAGGAGAGATCAGCAATGACCGACGAAACCGAATTCCAGCCGCGCGCCCAGGCGCTCGCGGTGCGTGCCGCCGTCAAAAAGCCCGCCGCCAAGAAGCCGGCAGCGAAAAAGCCGGCGGCGAAAAAGGCCGCGGTGAAGAAGCCCGCCGCCAAGAAGGTCGCCGCCAAGAAGC
>DAHWBL010000157.1 GCA_027323595.1 Acetobacteraceae bacterium
GCCCAGCATGACCCGCTGACCGGCCGGGTCGATGGCATCCAGATGCACCTCGCGCCGGCGGTGCGACCAAAGATTTTCTACACCAACAGCTCGGGCGAATATTGGGGTGGCGGGCGCGCCGCCGCACTGATCCACACCTCGCTCGACGGGCGCGGCGACATCGCGCTGCCGGAAAATGTGCGCGCCTATCTGTTCGCCGGAACCCAGCATATTCCTGGCGGCTATCTCGCCTCACAGGGGCCCGGCGCGCTGGCGGCGAACCCAAACCCCTACGCCTGGCCGCTGCGCGCGCTGCTGGTGGCGATGCAGCGCTGGGTGCAGCAGGACGTAGCGCCCCCGCGCAGCGCCATCCCACGCCTCGCGGACGCCACCCTGGTCCCGGCCACGACGATGCGCTTCCCCACGATCCCCGGCGTGGCGTCCCCGCGCGGCATTCCCGCCGGCTATCGCGCGGACCTCGCAGACGGGCAGCGCCATCGTCTGCCGTTGCTGGTGCCCGCGGTGGATGGCGATGGCAACGAGCGCGCTGGCATCCGCATGCCCGCGGTGGCGGCGCCGCTCGGCACCTACACCGGCTGGAATTTTCGCAACGCCTCGATCGGCCAGCCGCAGGAGTTGCTGCCGCTGACAGGCTCTTTCATCCCCTTCGCCCAAACCCGCACGGCGCGTGAGCGCGCGGGCGATCCCCGGCTGGCGATCGATGAGCGCTACGGAAGTAGAGCGGAATACGAAACGATCGCGCGGCGCGCGGCCGACGCGCTGGTGGCGCAGGGCTATCTGCTCGCCGATGACGTGCCACGGATCGTCGCCCAGACGCTCGCAACCTGGGATGCACTCGCCGGGCGGTGAAGTCCGGCGGCCATCGGGCGCGGCGGTGGAACAAGATTTGCTCTAACATGAATTGCTCTGCCGAATTGGTCGCCTGGTGGTAGCCTCGGCGGCGTGACGAAGTGCGGCCGCGCGATGGAGATCTCCGGTGATCGAGGTGCGTCAGCTTGGCAAGGTCTACGGACAGACCGAGCGCTACCTGGCGCTCGCGGACGTCAATCTGCATGTCGCGGCAGGGGAGTTTGTCTGCCTGCTGGGTCCGTCGGGCTGTGGCAAATCGACCTTGCTGCATCTCGTCGCCGGCTTCGAGACCCCGACCACGGGCCAGGTGCTGGCGGACGGAAGGCCGGTGCGCGGCCCCGGCCGGGACCGGGTGATGCTGTTCCAGGATGCCGGTGCGGCGTTACTGCCGTGGCAGACAGTGGCCGAAAATATCGGTTTTGCCCTGCGCGCGCGCGGCATCGCGCGCCAGGAATGGGCGGAGCGGACCGATCGCGCGCTCGCCGATGTCGATCTTCTGGCGCATCGCGGCAAATTTCCCTCCCAGCTCTCCGGCGGCATGCGCCAGCGCCTGCAAATCGCGCGTGCCCTGGCGGTGGAGCCGAAGGTTCTTCTGATGGATGAACCGTTCGGCGCGCTCGATGCGATCACCCGGCGACGGATGCATGTCGTGCTGCTCGATATCTGGCAGCGCACCCGGCAGACCATTCTTTTCGTCACGCACGATATTGCCGAAGCGCTGATCCTGGCTGACAGAATCTGCATCATGTCGGTCGGCCCGGGCTCGGCGATCAGCCACGACATCGTGGTCGGCATCGACCGCCCGCGCGATCTTGCCGATCCCGCCTTCGCGATCAAGGCGCGCGAGATCGAGGCGGAGTTGATGCCCGATCTGGCGCCCGCCATGCCGCGGAGCGCGTGAGATGTTGCGCACGGCAGCACTCACGACCGCGTCGGTCATCGTGGCATTGGCAATCTGGCAGGGCCTGTCGACGTATTTGTTCAATCCCTTTCTGGTGCCGCCACCGCTTCGCGTGATCGCTACCGCCGTGCCGATGATCCTGAGCGGCGAGATTCCGCGAGATGTCTGGATCAGCCTGACCAGGGTTTTCGTGGGCTTTGTCAGCGGATGCCTCGCCGGCATGGTCTGCGGCGTGCTGCTCGGGCGCATTCGGCTGCTGCATGAATTACTCGATCCCGCGGTCGAGCTGCTGCGCTACCTGTCTCCAACCGCGATGATCCCGATCGCGGTGATTTGGTTCGGCATCGGCGAGATGTCGAAATATTTCCTGATTTTCTGGGGAAGTTTCTTCATCGTCGTGGTCAACACGACCGCCGGCGTCATGCGCGCGCCGATCACCCGCCAGCGTGCGGCCCAGTGCCTGGGTGCCAGCCAGATGCGCATTCTGGTCTCCGTCGTGGTGCCCTCGGCCGCGCCTTACGTTGTCACCGGCATGCGCATCGCCATGGCCTCCGCCTTCATGAGCATCATCCCGGCCGAGATACTGGCCGCCGATTCCGGCATCGGATACCTGCTCGAACAGTCATCGATGCTGCTGCAGACCGACCGGATTTTTGTGGCGCTTTTGACCATCTGTGTGCTGGGATTCGCCTTCGACCGCCTGTTCCAATTTCTGGTTGCCCGCACGCTCGCGCGCTACATGTCCCATATTGCCTTGACCTGACAGGAAGGATGCCGATGATGATCGATCGCGTCATACTCAAGCCCGATGGCATTCCCATGCCGCACGCGAACTTCACTCCCGGCTTGCGCTATGGGCGCTGGGTCTTCACCTCCGGCATCAATGCCGCCGACTATCAAACCGGCCTGGTGGCGGACGCGCGCGGCAACCCCGAGGTTCCGCTGTCTGGTGAAGATGGCCTTATCCTGCAGGCACGTTCGGTTCTGGCGATGTTGCAACAAATTCTCGTCGCCGGCGGATCGGACCTCAGCCAGGGCGCGCGGATCGACCAGTTTCCGACCAGCCGGGCCATGATGGATCCCTATCACGTCGCGCGGCGCGAGGTGATGGACCCGCCACGGCCGGCCAGCACGTCGGTGCACGTGCCCGCGCTGCTCGCGCCCCAGGCCAACAGCCAGATCGAACTGCTCGCCATCATCCCCGAAGACGGGTTCAGCAAGGAAGGCATCTCGGCGGATATTCCGCAGCCGCTCGCGGGCTATTCCCCCGCCCTGCGTGTGGGCGACTGGGTGTTTCTCGCCGGGCAGGTCGCCACCGACTGGAAATCCGGCATCGCGCCCCAGGCGCAGGTCGATCCGCGCTTTTGGGAAGGCAACGAAATCGATCGCCAGACACGCTTCACCCTGCTCAACATGAAACTGACGCTTGAGGCCGCGGGGTCCTCGATGGCGAACGTGGTGAAGGCGAACGTCTATCTCGCCGACATCACCGATCTGCCGCGGATGGACCGCGTGTGGCGCGAGTTCTTTCCCAACGATCCGCCGGCACGCACGATCTATCCCATCCTGAGCCTTGGCGTCGTCGATGCGCGCATCGAGATCACCTTTGTCGCGGTGACCGATCACGGGCCGACCCGCAAGGAGATCGTCGAGGTCAAGGCCGCGCGCCCGCCGCTGTTTCATCAATCGACCGCCGTGCGCGCCGGCGAATTCCTGTTTCTCTCCGGCCTGCTCGCCGCCGATGCCCACGGGCTCGTCGCCTCCGCGCGCGACAACCCGCATCACCCGCATGGCATCGATACCGCCGAGGCCCAGATGCGCGATATTGTGGAACAGGCACGGGTCATCTGCGCGGCCGCCGGAACCAACCTGTCGCGGGCGCTGCGCATGGGAATCATGACGACCAGGCTTGAGGATTATCCAGCCTTGATGCGTGCGTGCGCCGACTGCTTCCCCGATGGCGCGCCGGTCACGAACGTGATCGCGGTGCCGGCCCCGTTGCAGGTACCCGGCTGCACGATGCTGGCGGATTTATGGATCGCGAGTTGACCGGCGCAACAGGAGTGGGCGTGATGAACCTGATGTTTCGTTGCATGGCGATGTGCCTGCTGGGCGCCACGCTGGCCGGCACCGCGCAGGCGCAAAATCCGCGCAAGCTGGTCCTCTTCGGACAGCCATCGGTCAACAATGATTCGATCTGGATGGCGATCGCGAACGGCTATTATCGCGATGAAGGGCTCGATATCGAGTATCATCCCTTCCCATCCGGCATGACCGCCTTGCAGAGTTTCAAGGCCGGGCAAGGTGACATCGTCATGACGGGCGACCTGCCGGCGGTGCAGTATTTCCTGGCGGATCCAACGGGCTACCAGATGATCACCGTCATCGAACGCGACGCCAAGGGCTACGTCGCGATCGCCGCCACCACGATCAAGGCGCCGCAGGATCTTGTCGGCAAAACAATCGCGACGCGGGTCGGCTCAACGGGCTCGTGGTTCATCTCCGAATATCTCTCGCACAACGGCGTTGATCCGCACGCGGTCACGGTGAAAAATCTTGATACGCAACTTCTACCCACCGCACTATGCGGCGGCGACATCGCCGCCTTTTTCATCTGGCAGCCGATCGGCTCGCGCGCGCTGGAAATCTGTCCCGACAAGGCGCATCTGCTGACAGATGCGACCGGCTACATCCAGGGCTATCTGGTGGCCGGCGCGCGCCCGCAATGGCTGCGCACGCCACAGGGTGCTGATCTCGCAACACGCTTTCTGAAGGCCACGATCCGCGGTCGCGACAAAG
>DAHWBL010000160.1 GCA_027323595.1 Acetobacteraceae bacterium
TCGTGGGCATCACGCCGGACCGGACAGCAGGAGTTTCCCATGCGCCTCATCTCCCTCATCGCCACCCTGGCCCTCGGGATCTTCGCCGCCGGCGGCGCCCGCGCCGACTGGTCCGGCCAGACCATCAACGGCACCCTCGCCTTCGGTTCCAACGGCAGCCTGGGCGGCAACGCCTGGTCGTCGGCCACCATCGTCGCGCCGGGCAGCTTCACCTATTCCGACCCCAACAACATCGATACCGCGCAATTCACCGGCACCACGCTGACCGTCACCGATCAGGTCAACTCCGGGGCAAACGGCTTCGGCATGAGCTTTTCCGACACCTCGCTGCCCTTCGGCTCGATTTCGCTGCTGTCGTCCGCCGGCTCGCCCGCCTTCACCTATGCCCTCTCCGCCGGGGTGATCACCGTGGACTGGACCGGCACCGCCACCGCCGGCACCTACAGCGCGAGCTTCAGCCTCACCGGCGCGCAGGCGCCCACCGTGCCCGAGCCGGCGAGCCTCGCCCTGCTCGGCGTCGGACTGCTCGGCATCGGGTTCATCCGCCGCGCGCGCGGCTGAACTCGCGACCGCATCCTCTACCGCGCGGCGTCCGCCATGGCGGACGCCGTCATCGGCGCCGCCAGCCGGTAATAGAAGCACCCCCCCTGCGCGATCAGCAGCACCGCATCACGCGGCACCGGCAGGCGGGTCGGCGCCGGCTTGTCCACCGGGCATGAGATGACGTGGCTGTAGAGCGGCAGGATGCCGCGCGCCGGCACGCTGAGCGGGGCGGCGATGCCGGTCAACATGGTCAGCACCGCCGGATGCGGCGTGTCCACCGCCGCCGGCCGCGCCGGGTCCGCCCCCACGCGCTCGAACAGCACCTGCAGATCGGCCAGATCGCCCACCGGCGGGGCGACCAGCGCGGCTTTGGCGAACACCGCCAGATCGGCGGCGGACGCCACCACCAGCACCGACAGCGCCACCGCAAACCCGCGACGCGACACCACCCGGCGCCAGCCCCGCGCATTCACCGCGATCAGCAGCAGCAGCAGCGCGCTGACCGGCAGCCAGAACCGCACCGCCCCACCCCATTGATAGACCAGCAGAATCGCCACGTTCGGCACCAGCACGCAGACCACCGGCAGCCCGGTCGCGCGCCACGGCGCGGCGGCCAGCGCCAAGGCCAGGCTGAGCATGGCGGCAAGCAAGAACGCCGCCGGCCAATGGTGCCACTGCCCGACCCATAGCCCGGGAATGATCTGCTCGGGCAGCCGATAGACGATCTCATAGGCGAGGTTGGCGAGGTCCACATGCACCAGCTCGCCGAGCGACAGCAGCCGGCTGGTCGGGTCCAGCGGGTTGGTGGCAAGCAGCATCCTGGTCTGGTCGATGCCGTCAAAACCAAGTCCGCCGCGGTCGATCCGCCCGTTGCGCAGCGCCCAGCCCAGCGCCGGCAGCACGAACCCCGCGCCATGCAGCCCCAGCAGCCAGACCGCCCGCGCGCGCGAGATCAGCGCCCGCCGCTCACCGACCAGATAGGCGAGCGGCACCAGGCCAAGCCCGATATTGGTGCCGCGCAGCAGCATCGCGAGCCCCGCGACACACCCGGCCAGCGCCACCAGCCACGCGGCCGGCCGCCGCCGCGCCCACACACGGTCGAACAGGATCAGCGCCGCCAGGATGCACCCGATGGAGGGCACCTCGCTCATCACCGCGTGGCTGAAGAACCAGTAGAACGGCATCAGCCCGAGCAGCAGGGCGGCGATGTCGGCGGTGGCGACGCTGCCGGTCAGCCGGCGCACATAGACCCAGGCGAGACCGAGGCCGCCCAGCCCGAGCACGGCCATATAGAGCTTGGCCGCCAGCCAGTTGATCGGCAGCCCCATGAACCCCATCAGCGGCGCGAGCAGCACCGCCATGCCCGGCGGCCAGGTGGTGTGCGGCACATGCAGCCCCGCGACCAGGCTGCGGGTGTAGCCAAAGCCGTGCGTCAGCGCGAAGCTCAGCGCCAGATAGGCCTCACTGTCATCGGCGTTGAGCGCCGACAGGTCCGGCCGCGCGTTCGGCCATGCGAGATAGGCCGCCGCGAGCAGCAGCAGCGCGATGCGCGGGGCGGACGCCATCGCCCGCCCCCGACCGCCGCCCGGCTCCCCCGCCCTAGTTTCCGAGCTTGAACAGATGCTGGGCGTTGGTGCGACCGATCTTGCGCCGATCCGGCTCGCTGATCGAGGCGGCGTCGAACCAGGCCGCCGCCTCGGTCGCTTCCTCGAACGGATAGTCGGTGGAATACAGGATGCGGTCCGCGCCGACCTCCAGGATGGCGTTGATCAGCGCCTGGGTGCGGAAATTGCCGGCCGTGGTGATGTAGAAATTCTCGCAGAAATACTCGGAGATCTTCTTTTTCGCCGGATAGCCCATCGGCGACCAGCCGATGCGCTGGTCGGTGCGGTGCAGATTATACGGCAGCCCCTCGCCCAGATGGCCCAGGATGACGGTGAGCCGCGGATACTGGTCGAACAGCCCGCTGCCCATCAGCCGCAGCGCATGCAGCGCGGTCTCGGCGGCGAAGCCGTAGGCCGGGCCGATCAGCCACGGATGGCCCTGATAGGCGCGCAACTGGCTGGGCTCGCGCGGGTGCAGATAAAACGGCACGTCCAGCCGCTCCACCTCCGCCCAGAACGGCCAGTATTCCTTGATGTCGTAATAGATCGCGTTGTCGGCGCTGGCGTTCTGGGTGTAGCCGTTCACCAGCGCGCCGCGAAAGCCGAGATCCTTCACGCAGCGTTCCAGCTCGCGCGCGGCGACATCGGGGTCGTGCATGGCCAGCGCGGCCAGGCCACTGAAACGGTCCGGCCGGCGGGCGACATGCTCGGCCATCGCGTCATTGGCGCGGCGCATCATCTCGCCCGCCTCGCCCTTGTCGGTGATGGCCTGCAACGCCGGCGCGTTGAGCGACAGCAGCATGCGCTCGAGCCCGGTGGCGTCCATCTGCTCGATCCGCTCGGATTGGAAATCCAGCAGCCTGCGGCGCAGGATTTTCCAGGTCTGCGGCCCCACGAATTTTTCCGAATCGCCCAGCGTGCCCTCGAGCGCGAAATGTTCTTCCAGACCGATCTTGCCCTGCATGATGACCTCCGATGAATGCGTGTGTCAGTGTGTGTGGATGGGATCGACCCAGGCGACGGTCTGCGGGGTTTCCACCGCGGCGATGTCCAGATTGACCACCACCGCCTCGTTGTCGCTGCGCACCAGCACGCAGGCCAGCACCTCGTGGGCGCTGGCGTTGATCTCCTGGTGCGGCACGTAGGGCGGCACATAGATGAAATCGCCGGGGCCCGCCTCGGCGGTGAATTCGAGCTGCTCGCCCCAACGCATCCGCGCCCGCCCGCTGATGACATAGATGACGCTTTCGAGCGCGCCGTGATGGTGCGCGCCGGTCTTGGCGTCGGGGTGGATGTGCACGGTGCCGACCCAGAGTTTTTGCGCCCCCACCCGCGCCGCGGTGATCGCCGCCGCGCGGTCCATGCCCGGGGTCTGCGCCGTGTTGGTGTCCAGCGTGCCGGCGCGCACCACCCGCACGCCGTGCTCGCGCCAGTCCGCCACCGCCGCCGCCGGATCGGGGGCGCTCACGGCGCGATCACGAAACGGGCGCGGGCGCGACGACTGGCGCGACGACTGGCACGCGCATCTCGCCGATGCCCTCGATCCGGCAGACCATCTCGTCGCCCACCCGCACCGGGCCGACGCCGTCGGGGGTGCCGGTCATGATGATGTCGCCAGGTTCGAGCGTGTAATAATCCGATGCCATCACGATCAGGTCGGGGATGTCGATGACCAGATCGGCGGTGTTGGCCTGCTGGCGCAGCTCGTTGCCGACCGACAGGCTCATCGCCAGATGACCCGGATCGGCGATTTCGTCGGCGGTGACGAGCCAAGGGCCCAGCACGCTGAAGCCGTCGCAGGATTTGCGCAGCGAGCGTTCCTGTTTGCCGCGCAGCGTCATGTCCAGCGCGATCGCGTAGCCGGCGACGAACGACATGGCGGTGTCGCGGCTGGCGCGGTGGCAGCGCGTGCCGATGATCACCGCCAGCTCGATCTCATGGTCGGTGCGCCGGTCGGGATGGTTGATCACCACCCCCTGCGACGGGCCGACCAGCGACGAATTGGCCTTGAGGAACAGCCCGACCTCCTGGATGCGCGCCACCTGCTGGCCATGGAAGGTGGCCGGATCGGCCGCGGCCTCGGCCTCATGGGCGCGGTAATTCACCGGCGCGGCCGGGATTTTCGACGGGTTGGCGACCGGGCTGAGCAGGCGGACATCCGCCAGCTTCAGCCGCGGGGCGGTGGCGCGCAGGCTTTCGGCGCGGGCCCGCACGGCGGGCAGATAGCGGATCAGCAGGTCGCCCGGCGGCATCGGCCAGCGTTGCGGCGGGATGGCATCCAGCGCGGCGGTGACATCGAGCACATCGTCATCCTCGACGATGCCCAGGCGATTTTGGTCGGACTGCTCGAAATCGAACCGGCACAGGCGCATTGATATGTCTCCCCTCGTGGCGCCCATCCCATAGGACAGAAGCCGGCGGCGAACAATCGCGAGGAAAGCCTAATCGCGCAGCAGCGGGATGGCCGAGGCGTAGCCCTGGTTGCGCACGGTGGCGAGCATCATGTGGGCGCCGAACGGGTGCAGCTTCTTGCGCACCTGATAGACCAGATTGTCGATCGAGCGATCGTCCTGATGCAGCGGGCGGCGCAGCACCCGCTCGGTCAGCGCGGCGCGCGAGACCGGCACGCCGGGGTCGGCCCCCAGGGTGGCCAGCAGGTCGAACTCGGCGGCGGTGAGCGGCACCAGCTCGCCGCCGGGGGCGAAGACCTGGCGGCGCAGCGGGTCCGCGCGCCAGCCCGGCGGGGCGGCGGCGTCGGCGGCGGGGCCGCTGTCACGGGTGGAGAAATAGCGGCGAAGCTGGGCGCGCAGGCGGGCGACGATCTCCCGGCCCGAGGTGGGCTTGGTCATCACGTCGTCGGCGCCCTGTTCGAGCGCGATGATGCGATCGACCTCATCGGCCTGGCCGGTCAGCACCAGGATCGGCGCGTGGGTGATGGCGCGCATCCGGCCGATCAGCGGCACGGAGTCCACACTGCCGAGCCAGCGGTCCAGCACGACGGCGTCGGGGTGATCGGCGGCGACGATGGCAAGCGCGGTATCGAACGTGCCGGTGCCGCGGGTGGTCATGCCATAGGCGCCGAACAGCCCGACCAGTTGCTCGCACAGATCGGCGTCATCATCGACGACCAGGACCGAGATGGGCTGGGTCTGGCCGAGATTTTCGGGTGAACTCATCGATCAGGCACCAAAGCTGCGCCGCCCGCCGCCCGGCCCCGAGGCAGGGACCGGCACGGCACGACGACGAAGCCAAGATGTGCGAATATCGGCGGCAAAAGTCCAGCGACTTTATTGCAGCAAGCGCGCGAGGCGGCCCGCGCGCCGGGTCACCCCTGCTTCACACCGTCCAGAGCGACCACCATCGAGGTGTCGACGAGGTCGGAGATCATGCGCGCGACTTCCTCGCCCTTGCGGGTGAGGCGCAGCAGCACCACCCGACGATCGGTGGTGGAGCGGGCGCGAGAAACCAGGCGCATGCCCTCCAGCCGGTCGAGCGCGCGGGTGATGACCGGCGCGGTGGTGGACAGCCGGTCCGCCAGGGCGCCCACGGTGTAGGGCCGATCCTGGAAGGCCACCATCAGGAAGGCGGCGAACTGTTTCACCGTCATCGGCGCGACGATGCGCAGCACCCCCTTCGACCCGGAGGTCGAGAACAGCGCGGCGAGCAGGTGCGAGGCCATCGAGGGCGGCAGGGTTGCGGACTGAGCGACCTGGGCCGTGGTGGCCGGGGCGCGCTCGGCGGGGATCGACAGGGAGTGGGGATGTGATTCCATAAAAGCCACACTAACGCAGATTTTTGCGAAATTGGAGTAGTTTTGTTTTCATGTTTTGTCGGGTGCAAAGAGTCGCGTGCCGCTAACGCTCCGTCATGGTTTTATCATGAATCCCCGTGACATGGCGACGAATCACGACAACGTCATGACGCGGCGTGCGGCGCGCGAGGACTGTGCGGGGGGCGCCGGGCGCGGGTTTTCGACGAAAATCGCCGCGATTGCAGGCGGTTTGCCGAGTCAACTACCTGATTCGATTCAATTTGTACTATCTTAACCAATCCGTGCCGGTCGGCGCGGCCCGGTCGGCGGGCGCGTTGTCACCGAATCGGGCCTCGCCGCCGCCCCGACCCGGCGAGGTCGGCCGCCAGCTTGTCTGTCGAGGTGAAAATATCGCAACATCATAAGCTCAACCATTGTCGGAATCGCACCATGGCAGGCCCAGCACAGCACAGCGCCACCGGTCACGCCAGCGCCGGGAGCTATGATTACGTCATCGTCGGCGCCGGTTCCGCCGGCTGCACCCTGGCCGCGCGGCTGACCGAGGACCCGGGCGTGAGCGTGCTGCTGCTGGAGGCCGGCGGGGCGGACCGCAACCCGTGGCTGGCCATCCCGCTCGCCTGGGGCCGGGTGCTGGCCAAGCGGATGGATGACTGGATGTATTTCGCCGAGCCCGAGGAGCGCATGGGCGGGCGGGCGATCGAATGCGCGCGCGGCAAGGTGCTGGGCGGCTCATCCTCGATCAACGCGATGGTCTATGTGCGCGGCCATCGGCTGGATTATGAGCGCTGGGCCGCGGGCGGGCTCACCGGCTGGTCGTTCGACGAGGTGCTGCCCTATTTCCGGCGCTCGGAATCCTGGGAGGGCGGCGCGGATGCCTGGCGCGGCGGCGACGGGCCGCTCACCGTCACCACCTCGCGCTACGACGACCCGCTGGTCGAGGCCTATATCGATGCCGGCATCGACGCGGGGCATCCGCGCACCGCCGATTACAACGGCGCCGAGCAGCATGGTTTCGCCCGCGCGCAATCCACCATCCGCGACGGGCGGCGGTGCAGCGCCGCGCGCGCCTATCTGGCGCCGGCGCGGCGGCGGCCCAACCTGCATGTCGCGCTGCACGCGCTGGCGCGGCGGGTGCGCATGGACGGCACCCGCGCGGTGGGGGTGGAGTTCGACCGTCGCGGCACCGCCGCCTTCGCCGAGGCGCGGCGCGAGGTGATCCTGTGCGGCGGGGTGATCAACTCGCCGCAGTTGCTGATGCTGTCGGGCATCGGCGACCCCGAGGAGCTCGCCCGCCACGACATCGCGCCGCTGGTCGGGCTGCCGGGCGTGGGGCGCAACCTGCAGGACCATGTCTCGGTCGGGCTGGGCTATCGGCGGGCCGGGCCCGGACCGTTCCAGGCGGCGATGCGGCTGGACCGGATCGTGCCGTCGCTGGCGCAGGCCTATCTGTTCGGCACCGGCTTTGCGACCGGCCTGCCGCACGGGCTGATGGCGTTTCTCAAGACCGACGCGGCCGAGCCGATGCCAGATGTGCAGATCCTGTTTCATGGCGCGCCGGGCGATGCGAATTTCTGGCTGCCGCCGTTCCGGCCCGCCTTCGCCGACGGGTTCGGCTCGCGCGTGGTGCTGCTGCGCCCGCAAAGCCGCGGACGGGTGCGCCTGCGCTCCGCCGACCCCGCCGCCGCACCCGAAATCCGGCAGAACTTCATGGCCGAGGAGGCGGACTGGCGGGTGCTGCGCGCCGGCGTGCGCATGGTGCGCGAGATCGGCCGGCAGAAGCCGCTCGCCCGCTTCATCGACCGCGAGCTGACACTGGCCGAGGATGCCTCCGACACCGCGATCGACGCGCTGATCCGTGCCGGCTCGGCCACCGCGCACCATCCGCTGGGCACCTGCAAGATGGGCCCCGACGACGATCCGATGGCGGTGGTGGACCCGCAATTGCGGGTGCGCGGCACCACCGCGCTGCGGGTGGTGGACGGCGCGGTGATGCCCGATCTCGTCGGCGGCAACATCAATGCGCCGATCATCATGATCGCCGAGCGTGCCGCCGATCTGATCCGCGGCCGCGCGCCGCTGGTGGCATGATGCGCGCCCTGGCGTTCGCGCTCGTGCTGTGCGCCGCGCTGCCGGCGCGCGCGCAGACCCCGCTCACCGTGGGCACCACCGCGGGCAGCGCGATGGTGCCGGTGCTGATCGCCGACGCCCAGGGGATTTTCGCCCGCCACGGGCTGGCGGTGAAGCTGGTGCGCATCGCTTTCACCGCGGTGGCGCCACAGGCTTTGGCCGGCGGCACCATCGACATCGGGGCCGGCACCGCGCCGGTGCTGCTGAACGCGGATGCCGGCGGGCTCGATCTGGTGGCGGTGAGCGGCCTCACCCGCCAGGTCGCGGCGCGGCCGGTGGCCAGCCTGCTGGTGCGCGAGGGGCTGCACCTGCCCGATCCGGGCGATCTGCGCGGGCACTCGGTGGCGGTGGCCGGGCTGAACGGCGTGTTCGACGTGCTGCTGCGCGCCTGGCTCGACAAAAACCACGTCGCCGCCAGCGATGTTCGCCTGATCGAGCTGCCGTTCACCCGCATGGAGGACGCGCTGCGCACCCGCACGGTGGATGCGGTGGCGGTGGTGGAGCCGTTCCGCAGCCGCATCGTCGCCGCCGGCGCCGGCACCAGGCTCGCGGATTTCGTCGCCGAGCTGGCGCCCGACGTGGTGGATGCGTTCTGGATCGCGCGCGGTGACTGGGCGGGCGCGCACGCCGACGCGCTGGCCCGCTTCCGCGCCGCGCTGGCCGAGGCGATCGAGGTCACCCTCAACGACCGGCCGGCCGCCGAGGCGGTGGAAAAATCCGCCTTCGGCGCGGTGGGCGCCGTGGTGCCGACCTATTCCACCACGATCACCGCGGCGGACCTCGCCTTCTACGGCAACCTGATGATCCACCAGGGAATGCTGTCCGAGCCCGCCCCGGACTACGCGACGATGGTGCGCACGCAGTAGGCCGGCGCGGCTACTCCGCCAGGTGCGCGATGGTCGCCGACCAGTCGCGGCCGGGATCAAGATCGCGCAGTTCGGCGAGAATCTCGGCCCTGCCCTGCGCCCAGGCGGCGCGCACGCCCGGCGTATCGCCGTCCGCGGGCTGCCAGGAAAGTTCGAGCCGGATGTTGTTCGGGTCGATGACATAGATCGAGCGCGTGCCGGCGCCGATGTCCACGGGGCCGAGAAAGCCGATGCCGCGCGCGGCCAACGCGCCCATAACCGCCTCCGCGCGTCCGGGCGTGACCACCAGCGACAGATGCTGCATCGCGCCGCGTGCATTGCGGTCGGCCTCGCCAACCTCGTCGGCCGGCAGCTCGAAAAACGCGAGCAGCGAATCGTTGCCCATGTCGAGAAAATAATGCCGCAGATTTTCCCACGGCGGATTGCCGCGATTGCCGGGGCCCACCCCCACACCTGGCGGCACGCGCATCGCGTGCACCAGCTTCAGCCCGACGACATCGATGTAGAAATCGATGGTCCTGGCCATGTCGGTGGTGTTGAGCGCGAGATGATGCACCCCGCGGGTGCCGACCCGTGCGCCGGTCATGTCCGCCCTCCCGGTTTGCGCGTCATAATTGCCGCTTGGTCCAGCGCGCGGTGTCGGAAATATCGCTGCCGATGCCCGCGATGGTGTTGCACGCGGCCAGCCCGCCCAGGGCAGCAAGACACGCGAGCAGCACCAGGATTTTCGCCATCGTTCCCCCAA
>DAHWBL010000164.1 GCA_027323595.1 Acetobacteraceae bacterium
CGGTGTTCGGATTTGATATCGACCAGGTGGTGAACAAGCAGATCGTGCTGCGCGGCACCCGCGGGCACAGCTTCGAGGCGGTTGAACTGGCGCTCGATGTGATGCGCTCGGGTCGCTTCCCGCTGGAACTGATCGCCACGCATCGGGTCGGGCTCGACGCGGTCGATCAGGCTTTGCGCATGGTGGGCGGTGACGATCCGCAGCCTTGCATTCATGTCACTGTCGAGCCCTGGCGCTAGGAGGCAGCATGCTGTCACACGAGGATAATGAACGGCTGGTGCGGGTGGGGCGAGCAACCCCCGCGGGCGCGCTGTTTCGCCGCTATTGGCAGCCCGCGCTTTTGTCCGCCGAATTGCCCGCGCCGGATTGCGCGCCGGTGCGGGTGCGGCTGCTGGGCGAAAACCTGATCGCCTGGCGCGATAGCAGCGGGCGCGCCGCGCTCACCGGCGCGTTCTGCCCGCACCGCCGCGCGCCGTTGTTCTTTGGCCGCAATGAGGAATGTGGAATTCGCTGCGTGTATCATGGCTGGAAGTTCGATGCGGATGGCGCCTGCACCGATCTGCCGACCGAGGCGCCTGGCAGCCCGATGCGCAACCATGTGCGCATCGACGCCTACCCGACCGTCGAGCGCGCCGGCATCGTCTGGGCGTATCTTGGTCCGGCGGAGATGGCGGTGCCGCCGCCGGATTATGAATTCACCCGCGTTCCGGCGGCGCACCTGCATGTCACCAAGACGTTCCAGGCAAGCAATTATTTACAGGCATTGGAAGGCGGTCTTGACACCGCGCATTCATCCTATCTGCACAACAATCGGCTGGGCGATACCTCCTATCTGCGCAACCGCGATGGTGCGCCGAAGATCGAGGTGATCAGGACCGATTACGGATATTGCTACACCTCCGACCGTGATGCCGGTGAGGACGGAAGATATTTTCGCGTCTATCACTACATCATGCCGGCCATCCAGCTTCGCGGCAATTTGACAAGCCGCACCGGCGGCCCCGCCAAGGTGCCAAAAATTGACGGCCATGTCTGGGTTCCCGTCGATGATGAGACCTGCTGCATCTACAATTTCGCCTATACCGACGACGCCTCGAGTTCGTTCAGCGCGCAATATCGTCATGAGTTCGACACGGATTACGGGCGCGCGCCGGAGGATTTCATCGAGGGGACATTTTGGCTGAAACGCAATGCCGGCAATGACTATCTGATCGACCGCGAGATGCAGCGCACCCAAACCTACACCGGCATCAAGGGCATCAATACCCAGGACATGGCACTGCAGGAAGGCATGGGCGCGATCGTCGATCGTTCAACAGAAATGCTGGGCTCGACCGACCGCGCCATCGTCACCATGCGGCGGATGCTGCTGGATGCGACGCGCGCGGTGGAGCGGGGCGAGACGCCACCAGGGGCGGACCCGATCAGCCACCGCGACGTGCGCCCTCACGACGGCATGATACGGCACGGCAGCAACTGGCGCGACGAGGTCGGTGACAAGATCCACGCGAAGTGGTGATTGCTCGGCCGACCATCGACGGCGGACCTATAGTTTCAGCAACCTCGCTGCCGTGCCGCCAAGAATGGCGATCTTGTTCGCATCACTGAGGGTGGGCGTGGACAGTACCAGCCCGATCGGGTCCTTGACCCAGGGATAGCCATAATCGGTGCCGATCATGATCTGGCCAGGCCCGATTTCGGCGGCGACGTGGCGCATGCCCTCGGGCGTGAACAGCAGAGAGTCCACGTATATCTGCTTGAGATATTCACTTGGCTTGCGCAACGGTCCAGGGCCTGAGCAGGATGACGGCTGCTCCGCGCAACCCTGATCCAGACGTCCCGCGTAGGATGGCAGATAGCCGCCGCCATGTGCCGCGCACAGCCGCAGTTTCGGAAAGCGATCGAGCGTGCGATCCATGATCAGATGCGACAATGCGATGGTCGTTTCGAGAGGATTGGCGATCACGTTGTCGAGGTGCCCGTACCCCTTCACCCGCGCCGCCACACCGGTTGCGGTCGGGCTGTCCTGTGGATGCAAAAACACCAGGGCCTGCAATGCCTCCGCCTTTTCCCAGAAAGGATCAAATCGCGGATGCGACAATTCGTCGCCGGCGATGCTGCACCCGATCGCCGCACCGCGCAGGCCCTGCTGGCGCATGCCAATTTCCAATTGCTCGGCAGCGAGTTCTGGAAACTGCATTGAAACCGAGGCGAACGCCTCCAGCCGTCCCGGCACGCTGCGGCACAAACGCATCAGGCCTTCATTTTGTACATCGATGATG
>DAHWBL010000169.1 GCA_027323595.1 Acetobacteraceae bacterium
CCGGCCTCGCTCGACACCATCGCGCCGGCCGATCTCAACTTCGTCCAATCCCAATATTTCATCAGCCCGACATTGATCCCGCTCGATAATCTCAACATCGCCGATCAGCCGCCATCGAGCAGCGGGCAGATGCTGATCGGCAGCGCCGACAGCGCGCCGCCAATGATCCCCGAGCCGCTCAGCGCCGCGCTGCTCGGCGGCGCGCTGCTGGGTCTGGCGGTCGCCCGCCGCGCTCACTGAACCGGGGCGACGCGCCTGCTCCACACCAGCCGCCCCAGATGGGCGATCGCCATCACCAGCACCGGCACCGCCACGGCGATGTAGGCGTTGTCGATGCCAAACGGATTGCCGGCGAGGAACCAGCCGATCACCGCGACCAGGGATGCCAGGATGGCGACCAGCGCGCCCCGCCTGGTGCCGAAATTCGGCGCGTAGAACACCATCAGCACCAGCACCGCCAGCGAGGCGCGCAGGGCCTTGGCCAAAAACGCCACCGCCAGCACCTTCGATGACAGGATCGCCAGCGGGATCGGCAGCAGCCCCACGACGACGGTCGCCGCGCGCACAAAAAGCAGCGAACGCGCGTTCTCGCCGCGCGGGTCGAACAGGGGCATGTAGAAATCGCGATAGATCAGCGTCGCGGTGCCGATCGTCACCGCCGAGATCGATCCGAACAGCGACCCGGCGAGCCCGGCCACCACGATGGCGGCCATCCAGTCGTCCATGTGGCTGATCAGCACGGGAAAAGCGCCCAGCGAGGCGATCTGCGGATAGAGCAGCCGCGCGCACATGCCGATCACCGCGCAGCCGATGCCAAACGGCACCAGCAGCGCCGCCGCATAGAAACTCGCCAGCCTCGCCTTGGCGGCACTCGGCACGGTGGCGATCGCCTGCACCACATACTGGGTGGAAAACACCGCGCCGATGCCGGCCACCGCCCAGGCGAAAATCTGCGCCCAGCCGACATGATCGACCGCGAACATGCCCGCCGGCAGCCTTGCGTACAACGCCCCCGCACCGCCAACCTCGCGCAGTCCGAACCCGACGGCCAGAATGACGCCGACATATTTCAACACCGCGTGGCTGACATTGGTGTAGATCACCGAACGCATGCCCCCGATGCTGACATAAAACACCGACACCAGGCCCGCGACGATGATCGAGGTCGCGCGATCCACCCCCAGGAACGGCTGCAACACCGCCCCGCCGGAGGTGTAGAGCGACACCGACACCACCAGCAGCGCGAAAATCATGATCAGCGACGTGGCGACCCGCGTGGCCTCGCCATATCTGCTGGCCAGCACACCCGAAATCGTGTTGTCACCCAGCTCCTTGAATTTCGCCGCCAGCAGGACCGCGTAGAGCACGAACCCCACGCCCATCGCCACGATCGCCCAGGACGCGGAGATGCCGGCGACGAACCCCACCTGCGCGGTGCCGACGCTGGAGGCGGTGCCGATGAATTCCGACATCAGCATGAAGCCGATCAGCACCGCCGGGTAGGCGGTTGCCCCGGTGGTGAAATTTTTCGCCGTGCGCGCCGAGCGCCTGGCCTGAAAGCTGATCACCGCCATCGCCGCCGTGTAGAGCAGCGTGACGAGAAGAATCACGACATTGGTGTGCATGCCCCGGCCCGTTCCCCCGCCCGCTCTTCGTGGTCGTTATCGACCATTTCATCGCCCGACCCAAGGCGGCTGACGATATTGGCATGGCAGCCTGCGCCACGCACGGGATCTGCGACAGACCTGGAGGTGAGCGCACCGGGCCCCGTACAGCAAAACGGGCCAGGCATGTGCCTGGCCCGCTTCCACCCGAACGACGCTGTTTAGGCGCGCTGCTCGTTCACCAGCACGTTCACGCGCTGCCCGTTGCGCACCGCGCTGCCGTTCCAGCCGGAATGCACCGGGGTCTGGTCGGCGGCGACC
>DAHWBL010000174.1 GCA_027323595.1 Acetobacteraceae bacterium
GATCATCCTGCCCGCATCGCTGCCAATGATCGCCACCGGCATGCGCGTGGGACTGGGGCTTGGCCTGATCCTGGTGGTGCTGGCCGAGATGTTGGCCGGCGATGGCGGTGTCGGCTATCTGATCCTGGATATGCAACGATCGTTCGCGGTTCGGCAGATGTATGCCTGGATCGTGATCCTCGCGGTCGCCGGGTTGGCGATCAATGCGATATTCGTGTTTGTCGAGGCGAGGGCCATACCGTGGCGCGCGAAATAGGCATGCTGATGGCACCGCCAACCATGCCAGACGCTGCCGCCTGGTCGCGCATCGCGCGCACCCGTGCGAGTGGATTCACGCTGGTCTTCGCGCTCCTGCTGTTATGGGAGTTTTCCGCAAGGTTCGGGTGGGTGGTCAGCCAGAACTGGCCGCCCTTCAGCCTGGTGTTGGTGGCCACCGCACGGGGGCTTTGGTCGGGCGATCTGTCCGGGCCGCTTGCGGCTAGCCTTGCGCGTATGGCGGCGGGCTATGTCATCGGCTCGGTCTTTGGCATCGCGCTGGGCCTGCTGATCGGCACCATCGGTGTGCTGGACCGCTTCATTACCCCGCTGATCGAGGCATTGCGGCCACTGCCTCTGCCGGCCCTGGTGCCCCCGCTGATTTTGTTTCTTGGCCTGGATGACAGGCTCAAGGTGTTTGTCGTCGCCTTCGCCGTGGTGTTTCCGGTACTGGTCAGCACGCTGGGCGGAGTTCGCGATATCGACGAGGTGCTGATCCGCACGGCACGCACCTTTGGCGCCAGCCGGGCGCGGACCCTGGCGAAAGTTGTGCTGCCGGCCTCGATGCCTTCGATCAGTGCCGGGTTGCGCATCAGCCTGTCGCTGGCGCTGGTCACCACCGTTGTGGCGGAAATGATCGCGGGATCCAGTGGTATCGGATATAGCATTCTTCAGGCGCAGTATGGATTGCGGCCCGAGGAGATGTATGCGGCCGTGCTCTGCATATCCGTCGTGGGCTACGGGCTGAACCGGGGCTTCATTCGGCTCGAACGCCGGTTGCTGGACTGGTACCAAAAAGACGACGCAACATGATCTGATACCGAAAGGAAATCGCTCCATGATCGATTGTCGGCTCAGGAATTCATCGGGCCTGCGTTTCTTGCTTATTCCGGCATGCATCTTTTTGCTGCAACAGCCGGCCGCGGCCGACGACCCGATCAGGCTGCGCGTCAGTACGATTTCCAGCATCGATACCGCTCCCCTGGAAGCCGCCAAGGCCCAAGGCTATTTCGCCGACGAGGGGCTGAGCGTGGATACAACACCGATGGTGGGCGGCGCGGTTGGCCTGCCGGCGCTGGCGGCAGGCCAGGTTCAGATTGCCAACAGCAACCTGGTCTCGATCATTCTTGGTGCGAGGCAAGGGCTCGATTTCACCATTGTCGCCGCGGGAGATTCCACCCGTGATGCGCCGCCTGATCTCGCCGGGCTCGTGGTGGCGAGCGATAGCGCGATCAAGACGGCACAGGACCTTCAGGGCAAAAAGATTGGTGTGAACACGAGGAACAACATCATCTGGCTCTTTGCGCGAGGATGGCTGGCGAAGGAGGGCGTCGATCCGGCCAAGGCCATCTATCGGGAAGTGCCGTTTCCGCAGATGGTTGATGGTGTCGGCAACGGACAGCTTGACGCAGCCTTCGTGGTGGAGCCGTTCTTGTCGCTTGGCCTGAAATCCGGCACGGTGAAGCTGCTCGCCTGGCCATACAGCGCGGTGCAAAAGCGTATTCCGATTTCCATGTTCGCGGCCTCGAAATCCTATGCCGACGCGCATCCGGACCACATTCTGCGTTTCGTCCGCGCCTATAATCGCGGGGTCGATTGGGTTGATCAGAACGAGGGGACCGCCGCCTTCTTTGCATTGATCGCCGATTATACGCATCTGAGCATCGACAAGGTGCGTGAATTGGTGCCGCCTCTGTTTCCCAAGACGATCGACCCTGCGCAGGTGGGTCTGGTGATCGACCTGATGCGGGCACAGGGAATTCTCGACGGACCGTTCGACCCGGCAAGCGTGCGCTATTCCACCGTGATCGTTCCGCCATAGACCAAGAACCCGAGGGGCAGGCCGATATGCGGTGCACGAGCAGTGTCTGGAGGCAAGAATGATCACCGGCGACGATATCACGCTGCGTTCGTCCAACCCGGCGCCTGACGATCGACATTTTGATGCCTATTGCGTCCGTCCTGATGCTCCCTTGGCGCCGGCAATCCTGTTGCTTCCAGAGATGTTCGGGCTGACGCCGGCCATGCGCGAATCCGCGGATGCTTTTGCCCGGCATGGGCACGCGGTGTTGGCACCGAATATGTTTTGGCGTGCGCGGCATCCGCGGGCTCTGGCCTATGACGGCGTTGACCGCGACATCGCCAACCTTCGGCTGGCGGAGTGCGATATCGATCTGGCCGTCAAAGACATTGCAGACGCGGTCAGCGTGCTGCGCGACATGGGGGGCGGCGCACAGGTGGTGGCCATCGGCCATTGCATCGGAGGCCGTCTGGCGGTTCTGGCGTTGTCACGCCTGCGGTTGGATGGGGCGATCAGCTACTACGGCCTTGGGCTGAACAACTACCCGGATGAAATGAGCATGATCTCGGCTCCCGTTCAGCTGCACTATGGTTTGGCTGATCCGCATGTGCCGCCCGATGAAATTGCCAGCGTCGCAAAGCTGGTCGCACATAACCCGATGGTGACGTTGCATAAGTACGCCGGGGCGGGACATTCTTTCGTCAATCCCTATCGTCCGATGTTCGATGCCACATTGGCTCGGCAGGTTATGCAATCGAGCATCGCGCTGATCGACTTTGTCGGCGCAAACAAAGCGGAGTTCGTGCCGACCGTCGGGTCCTGAGCCGCCGTCCTTGCCATGACCGCGAACTCCCTGCTGGGAAAGAGTCGCGGCCCGGGGATTTGGTATCAGGTGCGCCGAGCGGGATGAGCAGGGCGTTTGTGCAACCGCATGTCGTCAGCGGCGGTTCGGCTGCGTTCTACAAGCCGAGATAGGCCTGGGTTGCCACGGCGTCGGACAATAATCCCTCGGCTGAGCCGTGCCAGACCACGCGGCCTTTTTCCATCACGAACAATGCATCGACCAATGCGGCGAATTCCCGCAGATTTTTGTCGATCACCAGCACGCCGCACCCCTCGGCGCGCAGACACGCGACCGCGGCCCAGATTTCCTGGCGGATCAGGGGCGCGAGTCCCTCGGTCGCCTCATCGAGAATCACCAGACCCGGGTTGGTCATCAAGGCGCGGCCGATTGCCACCATCTGCTGTTCGCCGCCGGACAGATGCATGCTGGGGTTGCCGCGCCGCTCGGCAACGCGGGGGAACAATTCATAGACACGAGACAGGGTCCAGCCACCCGACCTGGTGCCGCGGGCGGCTGTTGCGCGCAGGTTTTCCTCGACGGTCAAATTGGCGAAAAGCCTGCGCCCTTCTGGCACCAGCCCGATTCCCGCGCGCGCCACCTGGTGCGGCTGCCAGCGTGTGATGTCGCGACCGTCAAGGCTGATGGCGCCGCGCGCGGCGGGAGTGAAGCCCATGATGGAGCGGATGGTGGTGGTCTTGCCCATGCCGTTGCGCCCGACCAGTGCGGTCACGCTGCCGCGCGACGCGCGCAGGCTCATGCCGAAAAGCACCTGCTGGCGACCATAGAATGTCTCGATGTCGTGGACCTCAAGCATGCTCGGCCATGGCGGGTGCAGCGGTCGCGCCGGCACCCAGATAGACCTGCTGCACCAGCGCGTCGGCCCGCACCTCCGGCGGCGTGCCACAGGCGATGCGCCGGCCGGATGCCAGCACGGTGATCCGATCGGCGAGCGAAAACACCACGTCCATATCGTGTTCGACCAGCAGGATCGCGGTGGTTTCGCTGATGGTGCGCAGCAGGTCGATCAGCGCCACGGAATCCGCTCCGCTCATGCCTGATGTCGGTTCATCGAGCAGCAGCAGGCAAGGTTCGGCGACGAGCGCCATGGCGATCTCCAATTGCCGATGCTCGCCGTGGCCCATCTCACCGGCGAGCGCGCTTGCCTGATGCGACAGGCCGACGCGCGCCAGCGACATTTCGGCGCGTTGGTTGAGGTCGCGATCCGCGTTCGCGCGGTGCCAGAAGCGAAAGCTGCGGCCACGCGCCTGGGCCGCGATGGCGACATTTTCCAGCGCCGTGAAAGATGGCAGCACGCTGGTGATCTGAAACATCCGGCCCATGCCGGCGCGCGCGCGACGATGCGTGGGCAGCGTGGTGACGTCGTGCCCGTCCAGCAGAATTTCGCCCGCGTCGGCGCGCAGATCACCGGCGATCACGTTCACCAAGGTTGTCTTGCCGGCGCCGTTCGGGCCGATCACCGCGTGAATTTCACCAGGCTCGATGTCGAGGTCGATATCGGCGTTGCTGACGAATCCGCCAAAGCGTTTGCTCAGCCCACGCACCCGCAGCACCGGCACGCTCACCGCCCGCCCCGCACATGGTGCGGGCGCGTGCCGGCGAACAAACCTGCCACCCCGCGCCGGGACACGAAGACGATCAATACCAGGGCCGGTCCGAAATACAGCATCCAGTGACTGGTGAAACCTGAAAGCACCTGCTGGACGAGCTGAAACGACACCGCACCGAAAAGCGGCCCGACGATGCTGCCCGAACCGCCAAGAACCAGCATCACCAAAAGGTCGCCCGAGATCGACCAATGCAGCAGCTCGGGGCTCGCATAGGCATCCAGATTGGCTTCCAACGCGCCGGCGAGGCCAGCCAGCGCGCCGGCGATGACAAACGCCAGAAGCCGATAATGATAGGGATTATACCCCAGCGAACGCATGCGCCGCTCATTGTCGCGAATACCGACCAGCACGCGGCCGAAATGCGATGCGACCAGCCGGTCGCTGATCACCAGTCCGGCGCACAGCAGACCGAGCGAGACGTAATACAGCGTGATGCGCTCACCAAGGAACAGCGGGCCGAAGCTGTTGGGCACGACGCGCAGCCCATCATCGCCGCCCAGTTTTTCGACCGCGGTGGACAGGTGATAGAGCATCTGCGCGAAGGCCAGCGTGATCATGATGAAAAACACGCCGCGCACCCGCAGCGAGGCGGCGCCGAGGATCAGCGCCAGCAGGGCGGAGCCGCCGACCGCGGCGGCGAAGGCGATCCATCCGCGATGCGTGCCGTAATGGCTGAGAATTGCCACCGCGTAGGCGCCGGCGCCGAAATAGGCGGCGTGGCCAAAGCTCACCAGGCCGCCATACCCGACGAGCAGGTTCAGACTGATGGTGGCAAGTGCCAGAATAAAAATGCCGGTGCCGATGCGCGTCACAAACGGCTGTTGCGCCAGCGGCAATAATGCGAAGCCGGCCAGCAACACCAACGCGGCCACACCGCCGCCGGAGAGCGCGACGCGCCCGCGCACCTTCACGCCCGCCTCGCGCCGGACAATCCCTGTGGCCGCAGCAGCAACACCGCGGCCATCAACACATAGATCGACATCGACGCCAGCGCCGGCCCCGCCGTATAGCCGAGCCACACGGGCAGCAGCGCGCGACCCAGCGTGTCCACCACCCCGACCAGCAGGGATGAGACCAGCGCGCCGGTGATCGAGCCGATGCCGCCGATCACCACCACGACGAACGCGACAATGAGCATGGTTTCGCCCATGCCGACCTGAACCGCCACCAGCGGCCCGGTGACCATGCCCGCGAGGGCAGCCATCATCACCCCGATCGCAAAGACGCCGCTGTACAGCCAGCGCACGTCAACCCCCATGCCGCTGAGTGTCTCGCGATCGGTCGCGCCGGCGCGGATCAGCATGCCAAATCGCGTATGCTCGACCATCAGATACAGGCCCAGTGCGACCAGCAGCCCCACCGCGGTGATCGCCAGGCGATAGACCGGATAATCGATGTCACCGGGCAGCGCGATGGTGCCGTCGAGCAATGCCGGAACCGGAATGAAATAGGGCTCGGTGCCCCACAGCACGGCGGCGAGCTCGTTGAAGAACATCAGCAGCCCGAACGTCGCCAGCACCTGGTCGAGATGGGTGCGGTCATACAGGCGCTGCATCACGCCGCGATCCAGCACCAGGCCAAGCAGCAGCGAGGCGAGGATGGCCAGCAGCAGCGCGACCGCGAAATTGCCGAGCCAGGCATCGAACGTCGCGAAGAAGAAGGCGCCGATCATGTACAGCGTGCCATGCGCGAGATTGATGAAATTCATGATGCCGAAGATCACGCTGAGGCCGGCCGCCATCAGGAACAGCATGATGCCGTATTGCACGCCATTGAGAGTCTGTTCGGCGAACAGTCCGAAATCCATCAGGCGCTCAACGCGGCATGTGGCATTGGTCGAAATAGCCGTCCTTGAATCCGGTCGCGATGGTCGCTGTCACCTTGTGCCGCAATTCGCCGTCGCTTCTGACCACCTCGGCGGCATAGTAGTTCTGGATCGGAAATTGGTTGACGTTGAAGGCGAACGGCCCACGCACCGATTGGAAATCGCTGCCACGGATCGCGCGCCGCAGCGCATCGCGATCGGAGATGTCACCGCCGAGCGAGGCCACGGCACGATCGAGCAGCATCATGTTGTCGTAGGTCATGGCGGCATAGACCACGGGCCGGCGGCCGAATTTCGCGACAAACGCGGCGACGAATTCCACGTTCTGGGGATTATCCAGATCGGCGAACCAGTTGGCGACCAGATGCGCGCCCTCGGCCGCAGCCCCCAGCGCGGCGAAACTATGTTCGTCGGCGAGCCAGGAGCCCGAGAACAGCGGGATGCGCGCTTTCAGGCCGGCACCGGCGAATTGTTTGAGGAATGCGATGCCGCCGGCACCTGGCAAAAACACATAGACCGCATCGGGTCGTGCCGCGCGGATCGCGGCGATCTCGGCGGCATAATCGGTCTGCTCGATCGGCAGATACGCCTCGCCGGCAACCTCGCCGTGGTAGAATTTCCTCGCGCCGGCAACGTATTCCCTGCCGGTCACATAGTTCTGCGAGATGAAATAGGCGCGCTTCACCCCCGCGGCGGTCATCGCCAGACCGATCGCGGCACTGTTGGTGTTGTTCTCCCACGACATGACGAACAGGTCGGGCGTGCAGCCGGCGCCGGCGAGTTGCGAGGGCCCCGGCAGGTCGGTGAACACCACGACATTGGCGGCGGCCAGCGGCGCGATATAGGCCAGCAATTGATTGGAGAGCTGGTTGCCGACGAGAATGTCGATGTGGCGCTGCTCGATCAATCGCGTCGCGGCCTGCAGGCCCGTGTCGGGCGTCATGCGCGCGTCTTCCTCGAACAGTTCGACCGGCACGCCGCCGAGGCGGTTGCCAAGCCGTGTCAGCGCCAGTTCCAGCCCCATCATCTGCTCGCGCGCGATCACCGAGATCGGGCCGGTCATGGCGTGCAGCACGCCGATGCGGATGCTGGCGGGCGGGCCCGCGCGTGCGGGGCGCGTGGCCGCGGCAAGCGCACCGCCGACCAGGCCGGTGCCAAGACGTCGCCTGGAGATCAGCATGCCACGCCCCCTTTGTTCATGTCGCGACAACCCGCCGGCGCGGGCCGATGGTGGCCCGCGGACGATCAGCCGGCAACAGGCGGGCCGGAACCATCGATCTGCACCCGGAAACCGGAGCGGACGTTCGGCCAGTAATCCCAGATCGCCTTGTGTTGGCAACAACGATTATCCCAAAACGCGATGGAATGCGCGTGCCAGCGGAACCGACAGGTCCATTCCGAGCGGTCGCAATGCGCGATCAGGAAATGCAGCAGGCTGTCCGCCTCGCGCCGGGGAAGATCGTTGATGTGGGAAGTGAAGTCGGTGTTGACGTAGATCACCTTGCGGCCGGTGACGGGATGGCGAATGATCACCGGATGCACCGAAACCGGCGTGCCTGGGCCGAAGACCCGGGTGCCGTCGTGGGTGGCGGTCAGGCCCTCAAGATAGGTCTTCATCCGGTCCGACAGGGCGTCATAGGCGGCATACATGCTGGCAAACATCGTGTCGCCACCGCCATCGGGCGGCACGGTGTGGTTGTACAGCATGGTGCCCAGCGGCGGATTTTCCGCGCATGACTGGTCGGAGTGGAAGTTCTCCCCGGAAATCTGCGTCGAGGTCTCATCGTAATGAAATTTGCGCACCATCGGGTTGTCGGTGGTCTTGCTGATGGTGGATTTGCCGACATGGCGTCCGAGCGGGCCGAAATAGGAGGCCAGCCTGATCTGGTCGTCGAAACTGATCTTCTGGTCACGGAAGAAAAGCACCTGATAGCGCGCGAAGGCGTGGTGCAGCTCCTCGACCTGGGTGTTGGACAACGGCGCCGTGAGGTCGATCCGGGTGATTTCCGCGCCGATATGCGGGCTGGCGGGGGTGGCGCAGATGGTCTGATAGGTCATGACAGCCTCGACGTTTGAGGGTGGCCGGGTTCGGGGGTGGCTGATGTGCGTTTACAAACGGCGCTCCCGCCTGTCTAATATCAATTCGCAGGCAATCCATATGCTGGAGATATCGTACTGGACATTCGCCACCTGCGCCACTTCGTCGCCGTCGCCGAGGAGCTGCATTTCGGACGCGCCGCCCGGCGGCTGAACATGGAGCAGCCGCCGCTCAGCCAATCGATCCAGCGATTGGAAAAATCGCTTGGCACAACCTTGTTCGACAGGTCCAACCGGCAGACGCGCCTGACCGAGGCCGGTGCCATTTTGCTCGACGAGGCACGCAAGAGCGTGCAGCAATTCGACCGCGCGTTGGCGGTGGTGCGTCAGTCCGAGCACGCCAATCCGGTGCCGATCCGGATCGGTTTCGTGACCGCCGGCATCCTGCGGCTGTTGCCGTTGGCGATTCGCAACCACCGGTCCGAGCGGCTGAACCCTGGCTTCCATCTCGTCGAGGCGTCCACCACCGAGCTGCTCGCCAGTGTTGCCGATGGCGGGCTGGACCTCGCGCTGGTGCATCCCACCCAGCCCTATCCGCGCGGCCTGGTGCTGGAGGAACTCCAGCGCGACCGCATCGTGGCCGCCTTGCCCAAGGCCCACGCGCTTGCCCGCCGGCGCCCGCTGCTGATGCAGGACCTCGCGCAGGAGCCGCTGATCTTCTTTCCCAAATCCGCCAATCCCGAGCTGCATGAACGCTTCGTGGCGTTCTTCCAGGCCCGCGGGATCGTGCCGCTGATCGAGCAGGAAGTCAGGCTCACCCCGACGATCCTGTCGCTGGTCGCCGCCGGCCTGGGCTATGCGCTGATCCAGGAGGGCGCGCGGCATCTGCAAATTCCCGACATCGTGTTTCGCCCGGTGCTCGATCTGCCCGCCGATCTGGTCTGGACCCTGGCGGTTGCGTGGAAGCCAAACGCCGCCTCGCCGGCGATCAAGAGCTTCGTGGGCGGCCTGCGGCAGATCGCGCGCGCCTGATCCGCGGCGAGCGGGCAGACGGACCGTTGGGGGACGTGATTGGCTGGGGCGGGAGGATTCGAACCTCCGCATGGCGGAATCAAAATCCGCTGCCTTACCGCTTGGCGACGCCCCAGCATGCCGGCGCACCGGACGGGTGCTGATTAGGCGGCGACGTGGATGGCCGCAAGGGTTTGGCGGTCGGAACGCTGTCAGCGTGGCCGATGCAGGCCGCGGCCCCAGACCCACCAGCCGGGACGGGCGAGCGTGGCGGCGGCGGCTTTGGCGGCGGCCGGGGTGTCATACAGGGCGAAGCAGGTGGCGCCGGAGCCGCTCATGCGCGCGAGGTGACTGCCGGGGCTGGCGGTGAGGGCGGCGAGCACCTCGGCGATCGGCGGGCACAGGCGGATGGCGGCGGGTTCGAGATCGTTGGTGGTGTGGCGCAGGTCGGCGGCCATGGCGGCGGCGGTGCGCCAGGCGGGCGGCAGGATGGCGGGCGGGGTGAAGCCGGCGCCGCGGGCGGCGAACACCGCGGCGGTGGGCAGGGGCAGGCCGGGGTTGATCAGCACCATGCCGAGTTCGGGGATGGCGGGTGCGGGGGCGAGCACTTCGCCCACGCCGCCCATGCGCGCCGGGCGGCTGGCCAGGCATACCGGCACGTCCGCGCCCAGACCGAGCGCGATGGCGGCGAGGTGTTTTGCGTCGGTGTCGCTGCGCCACAGGGCGGCGAGCAGGCGCAGCGCGGCGGCGGCGTCCG
>DAHWBL010000175.1 GCA_027323595.1 Acetobacteraceae bacterium
CGCGCCCTGTCGGCGGTGCAGCCCGACGCCGGCGGATTGCATCCCGGCGAGGCGATTTTGCTGATCGACGGGCCGCCGCCGCGCATGGTCGCCGGGGACTGAACCCACCCGCGCGGCTCAATGCCCGGCATTCTCACCGGAAAAATCCGGCGCCGCGATGCCGCTGTGCCCGAGTTGATCGACCAGCGCCGCCTTCAGCCGCTCCAGCCCCTCCGGCGAGGACGCCTCGCAGCGCGCCACCAGCACCGCCTGGGTGTTGGACGCGCGCAGCAGCCACCAGCCATCGTCGGTCTGCACCCGCACCCCGTCCACGTCCGACATCCGCGCGCCCGCGGCGGACAGCCGGGCGGCGACTTCGCCGATCACCGCGAACTTGCGGGTGTCGGCGCAATCGAACCGCAGCTCGGGCGTGTTGATCACCTGCGGCAGCGCGCGGCGCGCATCCGACAATTTGCCGGGCAGTCGGGCGACGATGCCCATCATGCGCACCGCGGCATAGAGCGCGTCGTCGAAGCCGTACCATTTATCGTTGAAGAAGATATGCCCCGACATCTCGCCGGCGAGCGGTGAGCCGAGCTCGGCCATCTTCGCCTTGATCAGGCTGTGCCCGGTTTTATACATCAGCGGCTTGCCGCCGGCCTTGGCGATCTCGTCGAACAGCACCTGGCTCGCCTTCACGTCGGCGATGATGGTGGCGCCAGGATGGGCGGCCAGCACATCGCGCCCCATCAGCACCAGCAACTGATCGCCCCACAGAATCTCGCCGCCATCGTCCACCACGCCGATGCGGTCGGCGTCACCGTCGAACGCGATGCCGATATCAGCGCCCTGCGCGCGCACCGCGTCGATCAACTGGACGAGGTTCTTCGCCACCGTGGGGTCGGGGTGGTGGGCGGGGAAGCGCCCGTCGATCGGCCCGTTCAGGATGGTGTGGTGGCCCGGCAGAACCTTGGTCAGCAGCGGCAGCACGTCGCCGGCCGCACCGTTGCCATTGTCCCACACCACCTTGAGCTGTCGGTCGCCGCCGTCCCAGTCCTGGACCAGGCGCTCGACATAGCGCGCGGCGATGTCGATGGTCTCCTCGGCGCCGGTCGGCGCGGGGGTCTCCTCGGCGCCGGTCGCCGCGGCCACCACGTCACCGGTGGCGCACAGCCGGCCGATGTCGAGAATCTGCGCGCCGAAGAACGGCTTGCGCCCCAGCATCATCTTGAAGCCGTTATAATCCGGCGGGTTGTGGCTGCCGGTCACCATCACCGCGCCGTCGGTGGCCAGCACGGTGGCGGCGAAATACAGCATCGGCGTCGGTCCGCGCCCGACGCGCACCACGTTCATCCCGCTGGCACGCAGCCCGGCCACCAGATGCGGCTCCAGATCCGGCGAGGACAGCCGCCCGTCATAGCCCACCGCGACGCGCGACCCGCCGGCGCGCGCGACGATGCTGCCAAAGCCGCGCCCGATGGCGAACGCATCCGCCGGATGCAGGGTTGTGCCGACGATGCCGCGAATGTCGTATTCGCGCAGAACCGTCGGGTCGAATGCGTGCGTGAAGCTCATGCGCTCAGTCCTGCCCGGGCTGGTATTTTTTGAGGAATTCCTGCACCTGCGGCGCGAGGTCGGGCCGCTTCAGCGCGAACGCGATCTGCGCCTCCAGATAGCCGACCTTGTCGCCGCAATCGAATCGCGTGCCCTGGTAGCGCAGCCCGTGAAACGGCGTGAAGCCGATCATCTTGGCCATCGCGTCGGTGAGCTGCACCTCGCCGCCGGCACCGCGATCCATCCGCGCCAGCGCCATCAGCACGTGCGGCAGCAGCACATAGCGGCCGATGATCGACAGGTTCGACGGCGCATCCTTGGGGTCCGGCTTTTCCACCAGCCCCTTCACCTCGACCAGCCGGCCGTCATCCTCGCCGATCTCCAGAATGCCGTAGCGGTTGGTCTGCTCCCAGGGCACCTCGGTCACCGCCACCACATTGCCGCCGGTCTCGCGATAGGCCTCGGCGAGCTGCGACAGGCACGGCGTGTCCGACAGCACCAGGTCATCGGGCAGCAGGATGGCGAACGGGTCGTCGCCGATGAAGGCGCGCGCGCACCAGATCGCGTGGCCCAGCCCCAGCGGCACCTGCTGGCGCACCGTGGCGATCGAGCCTGGCGAGATGGTGGTGCTTTCCAGCAGGGCCAGGGTTTCGGCCTTGTTGCGCTCGCGCAGCGTGGCTTCCAGCTCATAGGCGTGGTCGAAATGGTCGATCAGCGCGGTCTTGCCGCGGCCGGTGACCATGCAGAACTGCTCGATCCCCGCGGCACGGGCTTCCTCGACCGCGTACTGGATCAGCGGCTTGTCCACCACCGGCAGCATTTCCTTGGCGATCGCCTTGGTGGCGGGCAGAAATCGCGTGCCCAGTCCGGCGACCGGCAGCACGGCCTTGCGCAGTGGCTTGTTCAACGATGCCATCCTTGAAATCCCAGAACTGATGCGAGTTGACGCACAAACGTGGCAAAGACAAGGCCAGCCTAGAGCAACATCGCCCAGACCGGAATCGGTCTGGGCGATAAAGTTGCTCGCTCATCATAAGGCTGGAGCGGTTTCACCGCGTCGATGCCGATGACGGTCAAGACAAACCGCTCTAG
>DAHWBL010000180.1 GCA_027323595.1 Acetobacteraceae bacterium
TGGACACCGTCGCCCGGCTGCTCGCCCGCCACCGCATCGCCGTGGCGCACGATGATTTTCATGCCCTCAGCGCCAAAATCCTTGCTGCCATCAGCATCCACGACCAATCCCCGCACGCCGACCGCGGCCCCGACGGTCACCGCCGCGACCAGATCGCCGCCCTGCTGGAGCCGGTGCGCCCCGAAATGCTGGACGAGGCGCTGGCCGAGCTGGTGCGCACCGGCGCGCTGCGCCACGCCGCCGGCCACTGGCGGCTGCCCGGCGATGACCGCGACCTCGCCCGCGCCGCCGAACAGACCGCCGCCGCGCGACAGCTCGCCGAGCGGCTGCGCGAGGGCGGCCTCACCCCGCCGGACCCCGCGCTCGCCGCACCCGGCCCGCACAGCCGCCGTCTCGCCGACCGGCTGGTGCGCGAGGGCATCGCCATCCGCGCTGGCGGCGGCACGCAAAAACGCGATCTGCTGTTTCATCGCGACGCCGTCGAACAGGCCAAGAACCTGCTCGCCCCGCTGCTCGCCCAGCCGCCCGGCCTGCTGGTCAGCGAAGCCGGCGCCGCACTCGGCATTTCGCGAAAATACAGTGTGCCGCTGCTGGAATATCTCGACTCGATCAAATTCACCCGCCGCATCGACGAACGCCGCGTGTTGGCCCGCCGCTGAATCCGGTGTAGCACGAACCACCCCGCCGACGGCCGGACGGGGCGCGAACGGAGGCGATCAGGGTCTGGTGGCCCTCCTGGTCTTCAAAACCAGTGGCCCGCCAACAGCGGGCGGTGGGTTCGATTCCCATCCGCCTCCGCCAAAGCATCGCCAGAAAATCGCCAGCCCCCGACGCTCCGCCGCCTCAATATCCCTGCGGTCCGAAAACCTTGATGCCCAGCCGCTTTTCCAGCAGCCGCCCGAATCGGAACTTGAGCTCCGCGCCTTCATAGTCGTTGGGCGGCACCGCCAGATGCGCCGCCTGCGCTTCCACCTCGAGATTGACGAAATAGGGTCCGTCCGACGCCATGATGTGCGGGGCGAGGCGATCGAGATCGGCGACATTGTCGATCGCGATCGCGTTGGCGATGCCGGCGCAGCGCGCGATGCCGACATAGTCGCTGCGATCGCGGTTCACCATCGGCACGGCGCTGACGGTCTGATAGACGCGGTTATCGATGACGAAATGTTTCAAATTCTTCGGCGCCGCCGCCGCCTCGGTCAGCAGGCAGCCCAGATTCATGCACAGCGAGCCGTCGCCGTTGATCAGCAGAATCTGCTGCTCCGGCAAGGCAAGCGCGAGACCGAGCGCGAAGCTGGCGGCAAAACCCATCGCGCCGTGCAGATAGAACGTCTCCTCGCTGCGGGTCGCGGCCCACCATTCGTTGCAGGCCATGCCCAGCGCGCAGACCGCGATCGCATCGCCGCGATGCGCCGCCAGCACCTGCATTGCCTCGCTGGCTTTCATGCCGGCCGCCCCTTCAGCAGCCGGCGCGTCAGAAACAGGATGAACGGACGCTTCTGCAGCCGGCACGCCTCATAGGCGTCGGGGATGCAGCCGATCTCATCGGGATGATCGACGATGTGATAGGGAAAATCATACGCATCGAGCACCGCGATGGTCCGCCGTCCCTGGATTTCCTGATACACCCGGTGATCATCGATCGAGCCGCGCATGCTGACGATGCAGAACACCGGGATCTGGTGCCGCAAATTGAGCGTCGCGAGCTCGCCGGTGCAGGTGAGCAGGCCGGTGTTGCCCATCACCGCGACCGATCGCACGCCGCCAAAAAACGCGCCGCTGCAGATGGTCACCGCCTCGGCCTCGCGCGCCACCGGCACGTGGATGATCGCCGGATCGGCCTCCAGCAGGCCGATGAGCGGGCCCACCCAATCGTCAGGCAGCGTCGCCGCCAGCGTCACGCCGATGCGCGTCAGTTCCTGGTGAATGCGCCGATAGGGGTCCATCGGCCCGGCTCAGCAATAAGCGTGCCGCGAGCAATAAGCGTGCCGAGCGCAACCGGCGATGCGCCGCGACACCGCGGCGGCCGGCGTTGTGCTACCCCGCCAGCTCCCGCGACCGCGCCGCCGCCGCCGCCATCGCCGCGCGCACCGCGGCCGGCCAGGCATCGGGCGCCATCAGGACCGCCAGCGCGCGTTCGGTGGTGCCGGCGGGGCTGGTGACATTGCGCCGCAGCACCGCCGCATCCTCGCTGCTCGCCGCCAGCAGCGCGCCCGAGCCCGCCACCGTCGCCCGCGCCATCGCCCGCGCCAGCTCGCCCGGCAGCCCCAGCTCCACCCCGGCCTGTTCCAGCAGCTCGGCGAGCAGAAACACATAGGCCGGCCCGCCGCCCGAGATCGCGGTCACCGGATCGAGCAGCGCCTCGGCCTCCACCCAGGCCACCTGTCCCACCGCGCCAAGCAGCCGGTCGCACAGCCCCCGCCCGGCCGCGTCCACCCCCGGGCCCGCGCAGGCCACCGAAAACCCCTGCCGCACCGCCGCCGGGGTGTTGGGCATGGCGCGCACCACCGCGCCCGAATGCAGCAGGCTGGTGAGCTTGGCGATGGTCTGCCCGGCCATGATCGACAGGCACACCGCCCCCTTCGCCAGGCCCGAATAGGCCGGCACCAGCACCGCGGCGAGCTGCGGCTTGATCGCCAGCACGATCGCGGCGGGATGAAAATCCGCCGGAAGCCCCTCCGGCCCGCTCGCCACCGTCACCGATGGCCCCGCCAGGGACGCCGCTTCCGGCGCGGGGTCGATCACCACCACCCGCGACACGCCCAGCTCGCGCCAGCCGGTCAGCATGGCCGAGCCCATCTTGCCGCCACCGACCAGCAGGATCGGCGGCAGCGCGTCCTGCCCGGTCATCGCCGCCGCCTCAGGCTTCGCCGACACATTCCAGCATCGAGGCGGCCAGCGCCTCGGCCGGGCTCTTGCCGCCCCACAGCACGAACTGGAACGCCGGGAAAAACCGCTCGCATTCGGTGATGGCGATATCGACCATGTCCTCGAGGCTCTCCGCCGAGGCCGCCCGCGCCCCGCGCAGCAGCACCGAATGGCGGAACAGCGGCATGCCGTCGTCGCTGTCCATGCCGAAATGGCCGATCCACAGCCGCTCATTGGCCAGCGCCAGCAGCTCATACAGCGCCGCGCGCCGCGCCGGCGGCACCTTGAGGTCGAAGGTGCAGGTGAAATGCATCGCGCTGATCTCATGCGACCAGGAGAAATACAGCCCGTAATCGCACCATTTGCCCGGCGCCTCGGCCGCCATCTCGGCATCGTTGCGGCGGTCGAACGCCCAGTCATTGGCGACGATGATCTGTTCGAGCTGGTCGAGAGGGTTGGCCGCGACCTCGGTCATCGGATTCAACATGGCGGTCATGCGGGTTCTCCCTGACTGGAGGATGCTGGCAGGCGGCCGGCCAGCCTCGAAGCCGGCCAGCCTTGACGATGGTCCCGACGCGGGGCGACTCGCCCGCCCGGCACCCGATGCGAACGACCCTAAAGAGCCAACCGGTCGCGCCGCAAGGGTTTGGAGCGTGCCTTGGATGTTGTCACGCAACTATCGCTGTCAATCGGTTCAGATCACGTTATCGGCCCCACAGTCTATCAACCGGACGCCCTCAGGTGGCATCCGCCGCCGGCCGCGCCGCCCGCCGCCCGCCCTCGGGCCTGGCCTCCAGCGCCGCCACCCGCGCCTCCAGCGCCGCCACCGTCGCCATCGCCGCCTCGGCATCGCCGCGCGCCGCCGCCGCCAGCTCCATCGCCACCTCCATCTCCTCGCGCCGCACCAGCTCCAGCCGGCGCAGCTTCTCGTCGATGCGCGCCCGCACCATCGCCTCGACCTCGTCGCGCAGCCCGCTCACCGCCGACAGCGCCCCGCCGGCAAGACCGGCGAGATCGTCGAAAAACCGGGGCCGATCGACCATGGCACTTCTCCTCGGACAGCAGGCGGGGCTTTGTGCGCCGCCAACAGCCCCGTATAAGCCGCGCGCATGGATATGGTCACGCCCCCCGCGATTCACCACGCGCTGATGTTCCCCGGCTTCGACCCCGTGGCACTGCGGCTCGGACCGCTCGCCATACGGTGGTACGCGCTCGCCTACATCGTCGCCCTGCTCGCCGGCTGGCGCCTGCTGCGCCGCTTCGTGCGCCTGTCCCCCGCCGTCGCCGACGACCGCCAGGTCGATGACTACCTCACCTGGGCCACCCTGGGCGTGGTGTTCGGCGGCCGCCTTGGCTACGTCCTGTTCTATCAGCCCTCGTTCTACCTCGCCCATCCGCTGGGCGCGCTCGCCGTCTGGCAGGGCGGCATGAGCTTCCATGGCGGCGCGCTCGGCGTCATCCTCGCCACCATCTGGTTCGCCCGCCGCGAACATATCGCCCTGCTCGGCTTTGGCGACCGCGTCGCCGTCTGCGCCCCGCTGGGGCTTGGCCTCGGCCGCATCGCCAATTTCATCAATGGCGAACTCTGGGGCCGCCCGGCGCCGGACTGGCTGCCCTGGGCGATGATCTTCCCTCGCGGCGGCCCGGTCCCGCGCCACCCCAGCCAGCTCTACCAGGCCGGCATGGAGGGCGTGCTGCTGTTCGCCCTGCTGCTGGCCCTGCTCGCCCGCCCCGCGGTGCGCGCCCGGCCCGGCACGCTCACCGGGGTGTTCCTGGTCGGCTACGCCATCGCCCGCTCGGTCGGCGAACTGTTCCGCGAGCCCGACGCCTTCCTCGGGTTCCTGCCCGGCGGCATCACCATGGGACAGCTCCTGTCCGCCCCCATGCTGCTCGCCGGCCTGTGGCTGATCGCGGCCGCCCAGCCGGTGGCCCCGCCGCGCGGCGGCTGACGCGCATGGAGCGGCTCGACCATTTCATCGCCCGCGCCAACGCCGCCTATTACGCCACCCACGACCCGTTCACGGATTTCACCACCGCGCCCGAGATCACCCAGGTCTTCGGCGAGCTGCTCGGCGCCTGGGCGGCGATCTGCTGGCAGGCGATGGGCGCGCCCGCCTCGGTCTGGCTCGCCGAGGCCGGCCCCGGCCGCGCTACCCTGATGGAAGACGCCGAACGCGGCCTCGCCCGCGTCGCCCCCGCTTTCCTTGCCGCCCGCCGCCTCGCCCTGATCGAAACCTCGCCGCGCCTGCGCGCCATCCAGTCCGCCGCCCTGCCGCACGCCATCCACATCGCCACCCTCGCCGAGCTGCCACCAGGCCCGCTGATCCTGCTCGCCAACGAATTCCTCGACGCCCTGCCGATCCGCCAGTTCGTCCGCCGCGCCCCCGGCTGGACCGAACGCTTCGTCGCCGACGCCACCTTCGTCGAACGCCCCGCCCACTTCTCCGGACCCGATGTCGCCGAGGCCAGCATCATCGAAACCTGCGAGCCCGCCACCGATTTCGCCACCACGCTGGCCACCCGCCTCGCCACCCACGGCGGCGCCGCCCTGCTGCTCGATTACGGCCCCGAACACACCGCCCCAGGCGACAGCCTCCAGGCCCTGCGCGCCGGCCAGCCCACCAACCCGCTCGCCGACCCCGGCAGCGCCGACCTCACCGCCCATGTCGATTTCCAAACCCTGGCCAAAGCCGCCACCGAAGCCGGCGCCCGCGCCCACGGACCGCTGCCGCAGGGAAAATTCCTCGCCCGCCTGGGCCTGTTCCAGCGCACCTTCCAGCTCGCCCGCGCCCTGCCGCCCCGCCAGGCCACCGCGCTCCAGGCCGCCGCCCGCCGCCTCGCCGAGCCCGACCAGATGGGCCGGCTGTTCAAGGCGCTCGCGATCTGCCATCCCGCCCTGCCGCCCCCTCCGGGATTCGAAGAACCATGATGTTGCCAGAGCCTCTCACCCCCGAATATCTCACCAGCCCCGCCATCCCCGCCCGCCACGGCTTCTTCACCCGCCGCGGCGGCACCTCCCGCCCGCCCTATGACAGCCTGAACTGCTCCACCAGCTCCGCCGACGACCCCGCCGCCGTCGCCGCCAACCGCGACGCCGCCCGCCAGAGCCTCGGCGCCACCACCCTGCTCGGCCTCACCCAGGTCCACGGCACCGAGGTCGTCACCGTCACCACCCCCTGGCCCACCGGTGCCGGCCCCCGCGCCGACGCAATGGTGTGCGCGCTGCCCGGCCTCGCCCTGGGCATCGTCACCGCGGATTGCGCCCCGGTGCTGTTCCACGACCCCTGCGCGCGCGTCATCGCCGCCGCCCACGCCGGCTGGCGCGGCGCGCTGGCCGGCATCCTCGAAGCCACCATCGCCGCCATGACCGCGCTCGGCGCCACCGCGCCCAACATCGCCGCCGCCATCGGCCCCACCATCGCCCAATCCTCCTACGAGGTCGGCCCCGACCTCATCGGCGCCATCCTCGCCCACAACCAGGCCGACGCCAGCTTCCTCGCCCCCCACCCCACCGCCAACCGCCCCACCTCCAACCGCCCCGGCCACCTCTGGTTCGACCTGCCAGGCTACTGCGCCGCCCGCCTCGCCGCCGCCGGCATCACCCGCATCGACCGCCTCGGCCTCGACACCGCATCCGACCCCGAACGCTTCTTCAGCCACCGCCGCCGCACCCTCCACGGCGGCGGCCCCATCGGCCACATGCTCTCGGCGATCACCCTGTGACCCGCGCCCGGCTGCCCAGCCTGCTCCTCGCCCTTCTCACCCTGTCCGCGCTCACCCTGTCCGCCTGCGGCGACCTGCCACGCCCCTTCGCCGGCGACCCCGGCGCCACCGCCCGCCGCCTCGCCGTGCCACCACCCGCCCGCCTCGCCGTGCCCACCCCCACCAACGCCCTGCTCGACGACACCGCCGCCCAGCACTTCGCCACCCTGCTCGCCCACCACCTGGCCGACCTCGCCGTGCCCGCCTTCGCCGGCCCCGCCCGCCCCGGAGACTGGGTGCTGCGCGCCGACGCCACCCTCGCCACTCCCGACATCCAGCCCGGCTTCACCCTGCTCGACCCCGCCGGCAAACAACAAGGCCACGTCACCGCCCACCCCATCCCCGCCGCCGCCTGGTCCCAGGCCGCCACCCCCACCCTCGACCAGCTCGCCACCACCGCCGCACCCGACATCTCCGCCCTGCTCACCCGCCTGCAAGCCATCCGCGCCCAATCAGACCCGAACTCCCTGCTCAACCGCGCCCCGCGCGTCTTCCTGGGCACCGTCACCGGCGCCCCCGGCGACGGCAACCGCTCCCTCGCCCTGCAACTCCGCACCGC
>DAHWBL010000183.1 GCA_027323595.1 Acetobacteraceae bacterium
GCGACTGGCGCTCGACGACATCACCATCTGTGCGGCGGATTGCCTGAACCCTGGGCTCGCCGCCGACGCGCTCATGCGCTCGCAGCGTCATTGCCGGTTCGCCGACGCCATTTTGTTCACCAGCGCGACGGTCCATGGCGATTTCCGCACCATGGCGATCCCGCCACTGGTGTCGCGCCAGGCCTATTCCAGCTTCGTGCTGCATCGGCTTGCCGATTTCATCAGCACCGAGTTCGTCCTGATCGTGCAGTGGGATGGCTATGTCGTCGAACCAGACGCATGGAGCAGGGAATTTCTCGATCACGACTATATCGGCGCGCCGTGGCCCTGGCACGATCACCACCGGGTCGGCAATGGCGGCTTCTCGCTGCGCTCGCGCCGATTGCTGCAGGCGCTCGCCGAAATTCCCGATGATTGCGAAATTGCCGAGGACGAAGCGATCTGTCGGCACTGGCGCCCCGCATTGGAACGCCGCGGGATCAGCTTCGCGCCCGAACGTCTGGCCGCGCGATTTTCCTACGAACGCGGCCGCCCGAACGAGCCAAGCTTCGGCTTCCACGGCATGTTCAACATGTGGCGCCACGTGGGCGACCAGGAGATGGTTCACATCGTCAATACCCTCGATTCACAAACGATCTTTTGTCAGGAATATGTCGAATGCTTTATCGAGTATCACTTGCAACGTCGCTTCGCGCCGCTCGCCGCACTCTATCGGCGCTGGACGGCGTGCATGTCCGGCGAAAGGATCGAAGAATTTCTCGCTCGCCTCATCGATGACCGCGCGCTGGTGCGCGACAGCCTGGCCATGGCCGCCCGCGCGGACGCGATTTTGAAACAGGTCAAATAGCCACAGCTTGGTTCGACAGCTTTTCCCAGACCAGTGTGCCGAACCCCATCCGTCCGTCATTTGGCCCGGGCGAGGGGCGGGAGGTGTAGATCAGCCGGTTCCCCTCCTTACGCACGTCGCGAATTTGCACCGTGTTGCTCCAGACGGCATTCCAGGCAAGTTCGATGTGATGCTCCATCACCTTGCCATCGAACCGATAGGTTCCAGTGTAGCCCATGAATCCGGCGAACAGATCAGCGCGCTGCGCATCGGTGATCGCGGCAATGCTGGCAGGGGTCGCGCGGTCCCGCCTCGCGATCAGCACCATCATCCGCCCATCCTTGCCATACATGATATAGCCGATCGGACTTTCACCGTAATGATGCACGACCGCGCCGGTCTGCTGGTCGGTGCGGGTGACCTCGATAAGTTTCCAGGTTCCATCGAGAATTTCGAGGTCTCTGTCGGATGCGGGCATCATGGCTCCTGTTGGTTCACGGATAGATCAGCCGCGATGGGTCCGGCGGGCTGGCGGTCAGGCCCTGGCGCGCGGTGAGCCCGATCCAGAAATCGAGCGCGCTCGCCGGCATTGTGGCGGCAAGATTGCGTGGCAGCTTCATCGTCGCCACCACATTCACCGGCAGCCTGGTCCATTTTGCAAGGCTCGCGCGTACCGCGGCATCGTTGCCTGCAACCGCGATGAACGCGGCAGCGTCCGCCAACGCCGCGCGGAATGCGGCAAGCGTTGCATGGTGCGCGTCGGCCCAGGTGCGGGTGCTGGCGTAGACGGTGAAGACGGTGCCAGCCGGGATCACCGACTCATACGTGCCCGCCTCAACCCCCGCTCCCGAGGCGATGATGCGCGCATAGACCGGCTCAACCGCGGCGACAGCATCCACGCTGCCGCCACGCAGTGCATCGGCCATCTGATTCATCGGCACCTCGACGCGGATCACCGAGCTGTCGTCAACGCCGATCCGGCTGAACAGCTCGCGCGACAGAAGGTCCATCGTCGCGCCGATCCCCGGCACCCCAAGGCGATGTCCGGCGAGATCGCGCGGTGTCTTGATCGCGCTGCCAGGCGGCACCAGAAAGCCCTGCCGGTAGGGTGCGGGATAGATCTCGGTGCCGCCCAGCACGACCAGGTCGAGCCCGCCATCGTTGGCGGCCAGCAGCGACGCCACCTGCACGGCCGCCACATCCGCCGAGCCTGACAGCAATGCCGCGGGCATCGTCGATGGATTGGCCGCCAGCAGCATCGAAACATCAAGGCCCCGTCTGGAAAAGAAGCCTTCGTCATAGGCAACGAAGCTGCCGATCAGCGTCCGCGCGGCGGTGAACAGCAGGGCAAGCCGGCTCGGCTGCGCGCGCGCCAGGGAGCCACCCAGCAGCAACAGCGCGACGGCGAGCAACGCGGCGCGGGGTTTCATGGCGACACGTCCTCCAGCACGCGGCGACGTGTTTCCACGCCGGCGAAACCACACAGCACCGCACCGATGATCGAGACGACTGCGAACATCGCGAACACCGCCGCGATGTTGAATCCAGCGATGGTCCAGCCCACCAGCACCGGCGAGACCGAGGCGGCGATACGTGCCCACACGGTCGCGATCGATCCGGCGAGCGCGCGCAGGTGCGTCGGGTAGAGTTCTCCAGTGTAGAGAACAAGAGAAACCGCGTTCGAGCCGATGAACACATAGCTCACCGCGCTCAACACGAACACCGTCATCGCATCCGGCGCGCCGATCCACCACAGCACGATCAGCGGCAGCGCGCCGAGAAAAAACGCGAGCGCATACCACACGCGCCGGCCGACGATGTCGATCATGAACGCGACCAGCAGATCGCCGGTGAGGCTGGCCACCCCGTTCGCGGTGCCCAGCAGCAGTGCGGTGCGCAGGTCCAGATGATAGATCGTGCGATAGATCGTCGGCAGCCAGGTGGTCTCACCATAGACGATGAAGTAGGTGCAGAACCATGCAGCCCAGATCATCAATGTTCGGCGCAGATAGGTGCCGGAGAACAGTTCGGACACGCGCGTGCGTTCGCGTCGCGGCTCGGCCATGGCGATCGGCGCGGGCAGGCTGATGCCGCGCGCGAGCACATGTGCCTCGATGCCGGCCACCGCCGCCTCAGCCTCGACCAGCCGGCCCTGGCCGATCAGCCAGCGCGGACTTTCGGGCAGCAACCGGCGCAACGCGAGGCCGATCACCGCGGGCAGCGCGCCGATCACGAACATCGCCTGCCAGCCGAAGCGCGGCACGATCCAGATCGACATCAGCCCGGCACAGGTGATGCCCACGCCGAACAGCATTTCATACAGCAGAAAAAACCGGCCCCGCCGGTCGGCGCGCGCGATTTCGCTGATGTAGGCGCCAGCCACCGGCACCTCGCCGCCCAGCCCGAAGCCCTGCACCAGCCGTGCGACGAACAAACTGTCAGCATCATAAGCCGCCGCGCAGGCCAGCGATGCCAGCGAAAAGATCAGCACCGTCCAGCGCAATCCGGCAAGTCTGCCGTATTTTTCAGCGAACCACCCAAAGAACAGCGCACCGACGATCTGGCCGACAAACGCCGCGGCGATGATGGTGCCGATCTGCGTCGGGCCGAGATGCCACCGCCCGACCAGCACCGGCAGCGCGGAAGCGATGGCCAGCAGGTCGAATGCGTCAAAGAA
>DAHWBL010000235.1 GCA_027323595.1 Acetobacteraceae bacterium
GATCGCGGCGACCGAGATCGGCTCGGACGCGCGGCTCGCCCTTGGCAGCATCGTGGGCATCGGCCCGGCGATCGCCGAGGAGTTGGCGGATTTTTTCGCCGAGCCGCACAACCGCGCCACCCTGGACGCGCTGGCGGCTGAATTGACGATCCTGCCCGAGGCGCGGCCGGCCGGCGGGGCCTTGTCGGGCAAGGTGATCGTGTTCACCGGCACGATGGCGCGCATGACCCGCCCCGAGGCGAAGGCGCGGGCCGAGGCGCTGGGGGCGAAGGTGACGGATTCGGTGTCGAAAAAGACCGATTTCGTGGTGGTCGGCGAGGATGCCGGCTCGAAGGCGAAGCGGGCCGCCGAACTGGGGGTGGCGGTGCTGGACGAGGCGGCGTGGCTGGCGCTGGCGACGCCGGACGACGGCAACGAGCCCTGATCAGATCAGGGATTTTCGCAGATACAGCCGGCGGTGGCCGGGCGGGTAGTTGTCCAGCACCCCGAAAATGCCGTAGCCGCATTTTTCATAGAAGCCGTCGGCCTGGAAGCTGAAGCGATCGACCAGGGCGGCGATGCAGCCCCGCGCGCGGGCTTCCGCCTCGGCGCGGGCGAGCAGGGCGCGGCCGAGCCCCTGGCCGCGCGCGGCCGGTGGCACCACCAGAATCTGGATATGCAGCCAGGCGAACATGGTGCAGCCCCACAGCCCGCCGGCGACCCCGCCCTCGGTGTCGCCGGGCAGGGCGATCATCAGCGGGCAGGGCGCCGCCGGGCCGATGGTCGCGGCACTTTCCGCATCGAGTGCGGCATACATCGCCCCGAAGATGGCGGGGCCGGCATGGTCGAGCAGGCGAAGGTCTGGTTCAGGCAACCGTGTTGAGCAGCGACTGGGTGCTGGTGCTCAGCCCGCTGGCGGGCGTGCTCGGGGTTGCCGCCGCGCCCGAGCCGGAGCTGTCGGAGTCGCCATCGGAATCCTGCCGGTGGCGGACATGGCCGGCGGCGGCGGTGCTGCCGCTCTGCGAGCTTTGGTTCGCCTGGTTCTGTTGCAGCAATTGCTGCGTGAGCAGGGAGGCTGCGGAGGAGGCGATGGCGGCGATGCTCATGGCGAGGGGCCTTTGCTGTGGGGTGGGCGCGCCATCCCTGCCAGCAAAAGCTGAATCGCCGGTGAATCCTCCCAAGGGGAAATCCGCGAACCCGCTCAGAACGGCTCGAAATCGCGCAACTGCGGGATCACCTGTTCGCCGAACAGCCGGATCGAGCGCAGCAGGTCCGCTTCCGGCAGATCGGCGAAGTTGAATTCGCCGAGGAAGCTGTTGAACAGCCCCTCGGTGGCGGCGGCGTGCAGCTTTTCGGCGACGGTTCTGGCCGAGCCGACGAACACAAGATTATTGTCGAGCAGGTATTGCGGGTTGAACAAATTGGCCATGATGGTGGCCGCCCCGCCCTCGCCACGGCCGATGAACATCTTGGCGTGCTCGGCGGCACGCTGTTCGAAGGTTTCGCCGGGCTGCGCGGGTTTGAGGAAACCCTCATAGGCGCGGGCGGCGCGCGCCAGCCCGCGCTCGATCGCCGCGTCGTCGCTCTCATCGACATAGACCGGCACCGAGTAGCCGATGCGCGGGCGGCGGGCCCAGCCGGCCTGGTTCCAGTTGTCGATGTAGGTGCGATAGCGCGGCGCCACCTCGCGGCGGGGCACGACGATGAAATATCCGGTGTTGATGCCGTTGGCGGCAAGAAATTCGAGTGTCGCGGGGTCGCGGCTTTGCATCCAGATGTCGGGATGCGGCTTCTGCATCGGCTGCACCGAGATCTGCGCGCTGTCGGTGTGGTGGTTCTCGCCGTGGAAGCTGAACGGCTGGGTGTCGCCATAGGCCGCGCGCATATAGGCGACGAATTCCAGCGTGGGGGATTTGCGGAAGGCATGATCGATGCCGAAGGGGGTGAAATAATCCGCGGTGATGCCCGGCACCAGGCCGAGTTCCATGCGCCCGCCAAGCATCTGATCGACGATGGCGATTTCCTCGACCAGGCGCAGCGGGTGATATAGCGGTACGATATAGCCCATCGGGCCGATCCGCAGCCGCGTGGTGCGCGCGCCCGCGCCGACGCAGAACAGCGAGGGCGAGGAGATCCAGCTCTCATCGGGGCGAAAATGATGCTCGACGCAAAAAGCGTAGTCAAAGCCGAGATCGTCGCACAAGGCGAGTTCCCGCCAGAGCTGTTCGTAGCGATCGTGCGGGGTCATGCCGGGCTTGCCCCAGACATGCGAGAAATGGGCGAATTTCATCGCTGTTCGGTCCTTGGCCGGGGTCAGACGAAGGAGCAGGCTGCCTCGATCGGCAGGAACGCCTCGGCGGCGGGCAGGGTGCCGGCGGCCTCGTAGTAATCCCACGGAACGGTGATCTGCGCGGGCGCCTTCACCCGGTAGCGGGTGACATCGAACAGCACCCTTCCGTCGCCGCGCACCTGCGCGGTCTGGCCGTGATAGGCCGCCGGCAGGGCGGTCATCGCGCGGCGCACCGCCATGGTCTCGGTGGTGCCGGCCTGGGCGATGGATTTGAGGAAATGCAGCGTGCCGGCATAGACCTGCGCCTGCTCGCGGGTGGGCGGCGCCTTGTGTTCGGCCATGAAACGTTTGGCGAAGGCGCGCGCGGAATCGTTGGCGTTCCAGTAGAACGAGCTGCTGAAGGTCAGCCCCTGCACGGTCTGCGCGCCGAGCGCGTTGATGTCGGTGATGTAGACCAAAAATGCGGTGAGCTGCTGTTTGCCGCCGCGCTGGATGCCGAATTCGGACGCCTGCTTGATGGCGTTGACCAGATCGCCGGCGACCGAGCACAGCCCGATCACCTGCGCGCCCGATGCCTGGGCGGCGAGAAGCTGGGCGGAGAAATCCGAATTGTTCTGCTGGTAGCGCGAGGAACCCAGGATGCGCCCGCCATCGGCCTCGACGATCTGGCGGATCTGGTTTTCGAGCGAGATGCCGAAGGCGAAATCGACGGTGATGAAATACCAGCTCTTGCCGCCCGCGCGCACCGTGGGGATGGCCGCGCCCGCGGCGAGCGCATGGGTGTCGTCGGCCCACATGATGGTGGTGGGCTTGCACCATTTGGTGGTGAATTCGAGGCTGGCGGCGGCGGTGATCATGCAGATCTTGTTCTTCTCCGCGGCGACCCCCGAGGCGGCGGCGGCGACCGGGGTGGCCGGCATGTCGATGATCGCGTCCACCCCCTGGTCGAACCAGTTGCGTGCGGTGGTCGACGCGATGTCGGCCTTGTTCAGCGTGTCGGCATGCAGAATCTCGATCGACCGGCCGAGCAGGGTGGGGCCGAAATCCGCGACGGCCATGCGCGCGGCGAGGATCGAGCCGGGGCCGCCGGCATCGGCCGAATAGGAGCTTTCATCGCCGAGCACGCCCACCCGGATGGGCTGATTTTGCGCGCGCGCGCGCAGAGGCAGGGCGGCGAGCGTGCTGGCCGAGCCGATCAGGGCGCGGCGGGACAGGCGATGATGCGTCATGGAAATTTCCCCTCGGTCAATTGGGCGGTAGGGTATCGCCGCGCGGCGGGGGCTGCAATGCCGGCGGGGGCTGGAAAGCGACGGCATTCCGTCGCGCGCCATTGCGCTCTGACATACCACCATGTGCGCACCACGCCCCTTCTGCGATCGGCGAAACATGGTAAAGGCCTGGGC
>DAHWBL010000204.1 GCA_027323595.1 Acetobacteraceae bacterium
CTGGGCCTGGTGCTGGACTGCGCCGCCTGGGGGAGCGAGCCGGCGGGGTTGGCGCTGGTGGATCAGCCGCCGGCGGGCGCGGTGGCGGCGGCGGCCGATCTGTTGCGCGGGCTGGGGCTGCTGGACGCGGATCGGCGGATCACCGATGCCGGGCGGGCGGCGGCGCGGCTTGGGGCGCATCCACGGCTGGCGGCGATGATGCTGGCCGCGCGCGGGCCGGCCGAGGCGGCGCTGGCGGCGGCGATCGCGGCGATTCTGGAGGAGCGCGATCCACTGCGCGGGCGGGATGCGCCGGTTGATATCGGCATGCGGTTGGCGGCGCTGGATGGCGACCATCCGGACGCGGATCGTGGCGCGCTGGGGCGCATCCGGCGCGGGGTGGCGCAATATCGGGCGCGACTGCGGGTGCCTTCGGGGGTCGAGCCGGACGGTGACGCCGGCGCGCTGATCGCCGCGGGGTTTCCCGATCGGATCGCGCAGGCGCGGGGTGAGCCGGGCAGCTTCCGGATGGCCGGGGGTGGTGGCGGGCGGTTGTCGAAGGTCGATCCGCTGGCGCGGGCGCCGTTCCTGGCGGTGGCGGCGCTGGAGCTGAAGGACGCGGCGCGGATCCGGCTGGCGGCGCCGTTGTCGCTCGATCGGCTGCCCGGCTCGGTGCGGGCGGGCATCGTGGAGCAGGTCGAGAGCGGGTTCGATTCGGTCGCCGGGCAGGTGATCAGCCGGCGGCGGCGGCGGCTCGGCGCGCTGGTGCTGGAGGACCGCACGGTGCCCGCCGATCCGGACGAGGTGGCGCGGGTGCTGGCGGGTGCGGCGGCGGCGCGCGGGCTTGATGCGTGTCTGGGCTGGACCGAGGAGGCGCGGCAGTTCCAGGCGCGGGTTGGCTGGATGCGCTCGGTGGCGCCGCTCGACTGGCCTGACCTGTCCGACCAGGCGCTCGCCGACAGCGTCGGGGAGTGGCTCGCGCCGCACCTGGGCGGGATCACGCGGCTGGCCGATCTGGCGCGGTTCGACCCGCTGGCGGCGCTGCGGGCGGTGACCGGCTGGTCCCTGTGCGCGCGGCTGGAGCAGGAATTGCCGACCCATCTGGCGCTGCCGGGCGGGCGGGCGCGGGTTGACTACACCCAGCCGGTGCCGCTCGCCTCGGCGCGGGCGCAGGCATTTTATCGGCTCGACCGGACCCCGACGCTGGCGGGTGGCCGGGTGGGGCTGCGGCTGGCGCTGCTGTCGCCGGCGGGGCGGCCGATCGCCATCACCGCCGATCTGGCCGGGTTCTGGCGCGGCGCGTGGGTGGATGCGCGCAAGGACATGCGCGGGCGGTATCCGCGGCATGATTGGCCCGAGCAGCCCGGGCGGGCGGGTGGATCGTGATGCGGCTGATCTTGCTGGAGGCGGCGGCGTGGCCCATGTGCCATGCTGACGGCCGCGAGGTGCTGGCGCACCGGTCTGTCGTTGCCACATCCAAGCCGTTCCAGGGGATCATGCGCGTCGTGTTTCGTCTTGTTCTGCCCGTGCTGATGTCGATGTTGGCGCTGCTGCCCGCCACCGCGCGGCCGGCGCCGGAGAGTTTTTCGCCGCTGGTGCACCAGGTGCTGCCGGCGGTGGTGAACATCGCGGTGACCGAGCGGGTGCCGGCGAACGATCCTCTGGCGCAATTGCCGCCGGAGTTGCGCGGCACGCCGTTTGAGCGGCAGTTCCGCCAGCGGTTTCGCGGCCGTGACGAACAGGTGACGGGCGCGGGTTCGGGCTTCGTGATCGACCCGTCCGGGGTGATCGTGACCAACAACCATGTGGTCGGCCATGCCAGTCGCATCGTGGTGGCGCTGTTGGATGGCACCGAGCTGCCGGCGCGGCTGATCGGGGTGGATGAATTGACCGACATCGCGGTGATCAAGGTGGAGGCGCACCGGGCGCTGCCGGCGGTGAGTTTTGGCGACAGCGGCAAGGTGGATGTCGGCGACTGGATTCTGGCGGCGGGTAATCCGTTCGGGCTTGGCGGCTCGGTGACCGCGGGGATCGTTTCGGCGCGCGGGCGCAATCTGGGAGCCGGGCCGTTCGATGATTTCTTTCAGCTCGACGCGCCGATCAATCCCGGCAATTCCGGCGGGCCGGTGTTCAACATGGATGGCGAGGTGATCGGCATCAGCACCGCGATCGTTTCACCGTCCGGCGGGTCGGTGGGGATCGGGTTTGCCATTCCGAGCAATCTGGCGGGCAGGATCGTCGTGCAATTGCGCGAGCATGGGCGTATCGATCGGGGGTGGCTGGGCGTTTCGGTGCAGGATATTCCGGGCGCGGGCGTGGCGCTGGCCGGGGTGGAGCGCAGCGGTCCGGCGGCGAAGGCCGGGTTGCGGGCGGGCGATGTGGTGTTGATGGTCAATGGCGACCATACTGACAGCGCGACCGCGCTGATCCGCTCGATCGCCGCGATCGCGCCGGGGACCGATGCGCGCTTGACCATCCGCCGTGGTGGTCGCCAGATCGAGGTTCCGGTCACGGTCGGACGCCGTCCGGTGTCCGAGTCGGGTTAGGATTGAGGAGGCTCCATTATGCGTATCCTGGTTGTCGAGGACGATCGCGAGGTTGCCGGTTTCGTGGTCAAGGGACTGCGTGAGGCCGGCCACGTGGTCGAGCATGCCGATAACGGGCGCGACGGGCTGTTCATGGCAGCGAGCGAGCAGTTCGACGCGATCGTGCTGGACCGGATGCTGCCGGGCGGCATCGATGGGTTGCGGCTGCTGGAAACCCTGCGCGCGCAGGACAACAAGACGCCGGTGCTGTTCCTGTCTGCGCTCGCCCAGGTGGATGAGCGGGTGCGCGGATTGCAGGCGGGCGGCGATGACTACATGACCAAGCCGTTCGCGTTTTCCGAGTTGCTGGCGCGGGTGGAGGCGCTGACGCGGCGCGGGCGGGTGGATGGTCCGGCGACCAAGCTGCTGGTGGGCGATCTGGAGATGGACCTGCTGTCGCGCAGCGTGCGACGGGCCGGACAGAAAATCGACCTGCAACCGCGCGAGTTCCGGCTGCTGGAATATTTGATGCGCCATGCCGGGCAGGTGGTGACCCGCACGATGCTGCTGGAGGGCGTGTGGGATTATCATTTCGATCCGCAGACGAACGTGATCGATGTGCATGTCTCGCGTCTGCGGCAGAAGGTGGACAAGCCGTTCGACACCGCGATGATCCATACCGTGCGCAACGCCGGGTATATGCTGCGCCCGGAATAGCGCGACGACGGCGGATACGCGGTTGAACGGGCGCGGTTGAAAATGGACGCGTTGCGGCTGTGGCGTTCGGCGGGCCTGCGACTGGCGCTGATCTATGCGGCATTGTTCGCGGCCTCGGCGTTGGCTCTGGTGCTGTTTTTGTGGTTCGAGACCGCCTCGCTGCTCGATCGGCAATTGGAGACGGTGATCCTTGCCGACGCGCGCGGGCTGGCCGAGCAGTATGAGGATGGCGGGCTGCAAGGATTGACCGGCACGATCCGTGACCGGCTTTCGCAGAATGTCGATGATGACGCGGTCTATCTGCTGGTTGATGATTACGGCCGCAAGCTGGCGGGGAATTTGCAGCGCTGGCCTGCCGGGGTGCTGTATCCGTCGCAATGGTATGAGGTGACGGTCGCGCGCGCCGGCACGGAGGCACCGGCGCGGGTGCGCCGGTTTGATCTGGCCGGCAGCGAGCATCTGCTGGTCGGGCGGGATGTGCGCACGCGGCTGCAACTGCGTCTGCTGCTGACCGATGCGTTGTTCTGGGCGGTGCTGATGCTGGTGGTGCTGGCCGGGGCCGGCGTGCTGCTGATGACGCGGCTGTTTCGCGGCATGTTGGCGAACGTGTCGGCCACCGCGCGAGCGATCGCGGGCGGGGATTTGTCGCGGCGGGTGAAGCGCACCGGGCGGGGCGACGAATTTGACCGGCTCGCTGAGACCATCAATGACATGCTGGACCGGATCGCGCGGCTGATGGACGGGGTGCGGCAGGTGTCGAACGCGATCGCGCATGATCTGCGCACGCCGATCACCCGCGCGCGCGCGCGGCTGGAGGATGCGAGCGAGCATGCGCGCACCGAGGCCGATCTGCATGCCGCGGTGGAGCGCGCGTTGCAGGATCTGGACGGGATCGTGCAGATTTTCCAGGCGCTGTTGCGGATATCGGAGATCGAGGCGGGTGCGCGGCGGTCGGCCTTCGACGATTTCGATCTGGTGCCGGTGCTCGCTGATCTGGCGGAGCTTTATTCGGCGCTGGCAGAAGATGGCGGGCTCTCGCTGGAAGTGCGGCTGCCGCCGGAGTTGCCGATCCATGGCGATCGCGGTCTGGTACAGCAGGCGGTGGCGAATTTGCTTGATAATGCCATCAAGTTTTCTCCATCGGGTGGCGTGGTGTGCCTCGGGGCGGAGGCGGTGGCCGGCGGGGCGAAGGTGTTCGTGTCCGATCAGGGGGCGGGGATTCCGCAGGCGGACCGGCAGCGCGCGACCGAGCGGTTTTTCCGCGGCGAGAGCGCGCGCAACACGCCTGGATCAGGACTTGGCCTGGCGCTGGTGGCGGCGGTCGCGCAGCTGCATGGCGGGGGGCTCTCGCTGGAGGACAACGCGCCGGGGCTGCGCGCGGTGCTGCTGTTCCAGGGCGCGCCGGCGACCAGGCCCGCGAAGGCGGCGCCTGCGGCTGCCGTGTGATCCGCGCGGGATCAGCGGATCAATGATTTTGCCTTGGTGTCGCGCATGAAGCCATAGACCAGCAGCGAGGCGAAGATGGTGGCGGTGACGTACCAGTAGAACGCCTGTTCCACGCCCTGGCTTTTCAAAAACAACGCGACATATTCGGCGCTGCCGCCAAAGATCGACACCGCGATCGCATAGGGCAGGCCGACGCCCAGCGCGCGCACGCCGGCGGGGAACAATTCGGCTTTCACCACCGCGTTGATCGAGGTGTAGCCCGAGACGATCACCAGGGCCGCGAGGATGAGCCAGAAGGCCGACCAGGCGCTGTGGGTGTGCTGGATGGCCGACAGGATGGGCCAGGTGAACAAGGTGCCCATGATGCCGAAGAACATCAGCACCGGGCGGCGGCCGATGCGGTCCGAGATCGCGCCGAACAACGGTTGCAGGCACATGAAGATGAACAAGGTGCCGGTGGAGATCAGCGTGGCGGTGTCACGCGACAGGCCGACGGTGTTGACCATGAATTTCGGCATGTAGGTGGTGTAGGTGTAGAAGGCGAGGGTGCCGCCGGCGGTGAGGCCGAGCACGATGGCCACCTCGCGTTTGTGGCGCAGCAATTCGTGGAAGGGGTGGCGATTGGTGCCGGCGCGGTCGGCGGCGGCGAATTCGTCGGTTTCGACCAGGTTGCGGCGCAGCCAGAAGCCAACCAGGGCGAGGGCGGCGCCGATCAGGAAGGGGATGCGCCAGCCGAAGGCTTCGAGTTGGCCGGCGGTGAAAAGCTGTTGCAGAAGCAGCAGGGTGACGGTGGCGAGAAGCTGGCCGGCGATCAGAGTGACGTACTGGAAGCTGGAGTAGAAGCCGCGATGCTGGGCGGTGGCGACCTCGGAGAGGTAGGTGGCGGAGGTGCCGTATTCGCCGCCGAGCGACAGGCCCTGGAGCAGGCGCGCGGCGACCAGGATCGCCGCGGCACCCCAGCCGGCGGTGGCGTAGGTCGGACAGATGGCGATCAGCAGCGAGCCGAGGCACATGATGAACACCGACAAGGTGAGCGCGGCGCGGCGGCCGCGACGGTCGGCGTAGCGGCCCAAAATCCAGCCGCCGATCGGGCGGATGAAGAAGCCGAGGCCGAAAATCAGCGCGGCGTTGAGCAGCTGGACGGTGGGTTCGGCGGTGGGGAAGAATGCCTTGGCGAAATAGAGAGAGAAAAAGGAATAGACGTAAAAATCGTACCACTCGATCAGGTTGCCGACGGAGCCGCCGAATATTGACTTGATGCGGGTGGCGGCGGTGGCGGTCGCGGCCAGTGTGTCCGGTTTTGATTGGCTCATCCGCACCTCCTGATACTGGCGGCAGGATGAATGTTTCAGCGCGCGTGCGCAACCGGGCGTCAAGGGGTGTGGGACGGCCCGTTGCAGACTGAAACATTCGCGCATGGGTGGTGCGCTGGCGCGGGCGGGCCTGTCGCCCCTATATCAGCGCATGCCGCGAATCGAGCCCGTCCTGCTGCCGGTTGCCGCCGCCGCCGAGCCGCTTGGCCTGGTGCCGGGGCCGCGTCCGTCGCGTCCGCGGCGGCGGGGCGAGGTGTTGCGCTGGACGATCATCATATCGGTTCAGGTGCATTTGATTTTGCTGGCGATTTTGCTGCTGTTGCCGCCGCGCCGGCAGACCGAGGCGCCGCCGCCGAGCGAGGTGCAGATGGTGTTTGCGCCGGGGGCATCGGCGCCGGTGCAGATGCCGGGCAGCGAGCCAAAGCCGCAGGCGCCCAAGGCCGCACCGGCGCCGCGGACCCAGCCCGAGCCCACCTCCCCGGTGCCGCCGTCACCGGTTCCCGCGCCGCCGCAACCGGCGGTTCCGCCGGCGCCGGCGGCTGCCCCGCCGCCGCCCACTCCGGCGACGCCGACCGAGGAATCGGCGACCGCGGTGCCGCCGCCATCGCCCACCCAGGCGCGACCGCCGCAGCCGCAGCAGCGGCCGTCACGGCCGGCGACGCCGTTCCCACGGCCGCAATTCAGTTCGCTGGGTAATGTTTTCGGCGGTGTGGTGGAGGGCAGCAAGCAGGTCAGCAGGCCTGGCGGCAGCCGGTTGCAGGCGTTTTCGCAGGTGTCGGGCACGCCGCTTGGCGATGATTGGTGGGAGCGTTTTCGGACCTGGGTGGAGACCCACAAATATTATCCCGAGCAGGCCGCCGAGCAGGGGCAGGAGGGGGTGGTGGTGGTTGAGGTGCAGATCGCGGCGGATGGTCGGGTGACTGTGGTGGATCTGCGGCGGCGCTCGGGGTCGCAATGGCTGGACATGGGGCTGATGGGCATGTTCCGTGGGGCGTCCGTGCCGCCGATTTCGTCGTATGTGCCAGACAAGACGGTGACGGTTCAGGTTCAGATGACGTATATGTTGTTACGCTGACGGTGCTGGCAAGACGATGCGCGGGCGGCTGAGGGTTAGGCTCTGAACTGGCGATTATCGGAGCGGTGGTCGGGCGTGCGCAACCGTATTATTGATCAAACGAGAAATTTTTGATTTATTTCTACTCTGCGTCAAAAATAATATTTCTTTAAGGTGCGGAATGTTAAAAAACGACGAATAAATACTGAATTTTTTGCTTTAATTTTTGAATTTGACGAAAAGATCCTGGAGTTTTTCTTTGTTTTATGTTATGGTTAAATATAAATAAAATCTATTCGGAGATGCGGGGAATAATTATTACATATCTATGAATTCGCACGGATTAATCCTCGTTTCGTGGCCAAATTTTTGACGGCGGGCGTTTTTTGGCTTGCAATTCGTGTTGGTGCAGCATAACAAGGTTGTGGCGCGGGCGTGGCT
>DAHWBL010000304.1 GCA_027323595.1 Acetobacteraceae bacterium
CAATTATTTTTTATACGGAACAAAGTGCCGATCTGGTTCCGTGGCGTTTGGAGGGTGAAGCGTGAACGAACGGGGAATTTCGACGGCGCGCGCGCTGGTTTGCGCGGCGCTGGCAGGGAGTTTTGTCGCCACCGCGGCGCACGCGCAGACGCCGGCGCCGACGGCCGCGCCGGCGGCCGCCGCCGAGGATGGCGGGTTTTTCGCGCGGCTGGTCAAGGCCTATGCCGATGAGTGGGGGCCGCCGGCGGCGCCGGACCCCAATGCTCCGGCGTCGCGCCGGGCCGATCCGTTCCCGCCCTCGCCGGTGAACTCGCCGCCGCAGCCCTTCACCGAGTGGCCGTTCGGCGGCGCCACCACCATCGGCGCCACGCTGCCGGCCTCGATCGACAGCCCGCTGATGACCGCGCTGGCGCCGACCGAGCTGGGCCAGGCGCTGGCCGATTCGCATGTGCAGATCTATGGCTGGGTCGAGCCGGGCGGCAACGCCAGCACGTCGAGCCGGCGCAAGGGCGGCAACGCGCCCGCCGATTACAGCTATGATCCCAACAATGCCTGGCTGGACCAGGCGGTGGTGGTGTTCGAGCGGCTGCCCGACACGGTGCAGCAGGACCATGTGGACTGGGGCTTTCGGGTGTCGCCGCTCTATGGCGCGGATTATCGCTACACCACCGCCTATGGGCTGATGAGCAACCAGTTGCAGAAGAGCAACGCGCAGTCCGGCTTTGATGTGATGATGGCCTATGGCGAGCTGTATATTCCCGGTGTGGCGCAGGGGCTGATCATCCGTGCCGGGCGCTACAGCTCGGTGCCCGACATCGAATCGCAGTTCGCGCCGTACAACTACATGTATTCACGCTCGATGATGTATGGCGTGGTCAATTCCACCAATACCGGCGTGCTGGGGTCGTTGCTGGTTACCAACGAGCTGATGCTGCAATTCGGCATCACCGATGGCAGCGACACGATGCCGTGGATGGCCGGGTCGAACCGGTTCGTGGGCGGGGTGAACACCACCTATCCGCCGCGCGATCCGGGGGTGCAGCCGAGCTTCACCGCCTGCATCCGCTATGAGAGCGCGTCGGCCGATGACGCGATCTATGGCTGTCTGAACGGCATCAACAACGGTGCTTATGGATACAACAATCTTCAGGAATACGCGGTTACCTATTTCCACAAGTTCAACGACCAGTGGCATTTCAGCGCCGAGGCGTGGGACATCCATCAGAACGGCGTGCCGAACGCCAATTATGGCGGCGCGAGCCCGTCGCCGAACATCTTCTCGGCGCTGGCCAACGCGCCCTATCTGGCGCAGTGCGCGGGCCAGCGGGCGACCTGCCGGGCGGAGGCCTATGCGGCGGTTGGGTTCCTCAATTACCAGATCGGGCCGATGGACAACATCACGTTGCGGCTGGAGTTTCTCAACGACCAGGACGGCCAGCGCACCGGCTATCGCACGCGCTATCTGAATTCGGCGATCGGCTGGCAGCATTGGCTGTCACCCACGATCACGCTGCGCCCCGAGATCGCGCTGTATGATTCGCTGGATGCCAAGGCGTTCAACGCGAGCCCGGCCGGCGGCGCGCTGAGCCCGGCGAGCGCGCGTACCGAGGTGGTCGGATCAATGGATGTGATCTGGCATTTTTGAGCGACATCCGGTCCTGGCGGGTCACGCCAGGACCGGTGCGGCGCGCAATTTTTCTGAAATCGTTATGATGTCCGCCGCCGCGTTGCAGGTGGGGTGGCGGGGGAGCAGCGGGGTCTGGTGGCGGATCGCGTCGGCGACGTGGCGGTCGGCGCGCACGATGCCGGCAAGCGTGGGCTCATCGCCCAGAAAGCCGCGGCAGGCGCGCGCGAGCGTGGCGTGCACGCGCAGCCCCTCGGCGCGGTCGCGCACCGCGTTGGCGATGATCGCGGCGGGCCAGGCGCCATCGGGCGGGCCGCGATCGGCGCGATGCAGCTTCAGCACCGCATAGGCGTCGGTGAGGCTGGTGGGCTCGGGGGTGGCGACCACCAGAAGCTGGTCGGCGGTGGCGCTGATGCGCCTGGTGGTGGCCGACAGGCCGGCGCCGCAATCCAGCAGCAGATGGTCATAGCCGGTGGCCAGCGCGCGCAGCCCGGCGAGCAGCCGGTCGAGCCCGGCCGGATCGATGCCGGCCAGAGCGGGTGAGCCGGAGCGGCCGGGCAACAGATCGAAGCCGGCTGCATGGCGCAGCACCGCGTCGGCGAGGCGGGCGCGGCCCTCGATGACGGTGCTGAGGTCGCGGCTCGGCACCAGGCCGAGCTGGATGTCGAGATTGGCGAGCCCGAGATCGGCGTCCACCAGCAGCACCCGCAGCCCGGCGCGGGCGAGCGCGTGGGCGAGGGTGATGG
>DAHWBL010000310.1 GCA_027323595.1 Acetobacteraceae bacterium
ATCGTCGGAGACACACCGGTTATCCACGTAACAATTTTCACATCTCGCTGCCCATCTTTGAATGGCTTCATAGCGGGATCGCCACCCTAAAATGTTTTCGACGCTCCAAGGAAGACCCATGAATTACAGCCCTTGAACCCATCCGGTCAGAGTATGCAACGCCCGCCTACAACTCGTCAGTCTGCGCCAACGACATCGCACGATGCCGCGCCACACCGCGTGGCCGCTCATCAAGCTTGCCCAGAAATCGCGCGTCCGCCGTGACAAAAGCGCAGTCATTCGCGTTCGCCAGGGCGAGATAAAGGCAATCATAGGCTGGATGATCCAGCTCGATCGCGAGGCGCGTCGCGGCCTCCAGCAATGCGCGGGTCGGCGATAGCTCGATGTCCGCGGCCTGCAGCAGCCTCGCTCCAAACAGCGCCTCCTCGGGCGACAATTCGTTGCGCCGGACCTTCTTCCACAGAATATTCGCGCATTCGGCCACCAGCAGTTCGGGTGCCAAGAGCTTCGCCTTGCGACGCAGCGCGAGCGCCTGCGGTGTGCCGTCTTCCTCGACCACCCATTTGATCGCGATGCTGGCATCGATCACGAGCGTGGTCACCGCTCGTCGCGCCCCTCGCTCAGCAGAACCTCCGACGGGGTCTGATGCCGCCGCGCCGTCAGTTTGCGCAATTCGGCCGCCAGCGTGTCGAACGACGGCGCGATTTCGCCAGCGAGTGCCTGGCGCAGGATTTCGCGATGCTCCGCCTCCATCGAGCGCCCGTGACGGGCGGCGCGCAGCTTCAGTTGGACGATGAGATCGTCGTCCAGATTGCGCACATGCAGACTCCCACCCATTCGGGCCTCCACGGTACCAGTGTCCTCATTGATAGCAAATTGATAGCATCCTGGTCAATCATCGCGGCCTTCGGGGTCGCCCGCTGGCCTTCCTGGCCCACCCACCCCTATGCTTCCCGCCAGTTCGGGCGTGCCTGGAGCAACCAGGCCGATGCGGGGGAACGGCGATGATGCGGTTGGTCGGACTGGGCGCGCTGGCGCTGCTGCTGGCGCAGGCGCCCGTGCGGGCCGAGGACGCGCCCACCCCTGATGTGGCCACCGCGAGCGGCCCGGTGCGCGGGCTGGTGGGTGACGGGGTGGCGCGGTTCCTGGGCATCCCCTTCGCGGCGGCACCGGTCGGCGCCTTGCGCTGGCAGCCGCCACAGCCGCCGCCACATTGGTCGGCACCGCTGGAGGCAAACCATGTCGGTGCGGTCTGCCCGGCCGGCCCGCGCGGCGTGTTCGCCTCGCCGAGCGAGACGGAGGATTGCCTGTTTCTGAACCTGTTTGCCCCGGCCACGGCGGGCGCGCGCGCCGCGTTGTCGGTGATGGTCTGGATCCATGGCGGCGGGCTCTACAGCGGCTCGGGCAATGACTATGACGGCTCGTGGCTGGCCAGGCGCGGCCAGGTGATCGTCGTCACCTTCAATTACCGCGTCGGCGCGCTCGGCTTCTTCTCGCATCCCGCGATCAACGCCGAGGGCCACGCCTTCGCCAATTACGGCATCATGGACCAGCAGGCGGCGCTGCGCTGGGTGCGCGACAACATCGCCCGGTTCGGCGGCGACCCTGCCCGCGTCACCATTTTCGGCCAGTCCGGCGGCGGCACCAGCGTCATGGCCAATCTGGTCTCGCCGGCGTCGAAGGGTCTGTTCACGCGCGCCATCAACCAAAGCGGCACCCATATCGAGATCTATCCGCCCGAGGTCGCGCTGAAGGCGGCGGCCGACTTCGCCAGCCAAGCCGGCTGCGCCGACCAGAGTGCCGCCTGTCTGCGCGGGCTTGATGTGCGCGCGGTACTCGCGCACCAGGGTGGCATCGTCAAAAATCTGGTGAACGGGTTTCCGGTGGTGGACGGCACCATCATCCCCCGCACCGCCTTCGCCGCCTTCCGCTCCGGCAAATTCAACCAGGTGCCGATCCTGACCGGTCTGGTCGCCGACGAGCAGGCCTTTTTCCTGCCCGAGGCGACCGGCGGCGCGCCGCTCGACGCGGATGCCTACCGCGCGCATGTGCACTCCTTCGGCGCGGCGGCGCAAGGCCGGTTGCTCGCGCGCTATCCGCTCGACGCCTATGCCAGCCCGAGCCTCGCCGACATCGCCTTCGCGCAGGGCTACAAGGCCTGCGTGTCGCGCCAGCTCGATCTCGCCTTCGCCAGATTCGTGCCTGTCTACGTCTATCAGTTCGACGACCGCACCGCGCCGACCTATTTCCCGCCGCTCAGCTATCCGATGCGGGCCTACCACACCGCGGAGCTGCAATATCTGTTCGCCGGCTTTCACGGCGGCCCCGGCACCCCGCACCCGCTCGACGCCGCCCAGCAGCGCCTGTCTGACACCATGCTGGATTATTGGGCCGGTTTCGCGCGCGCCGGCTCGCCGAACGCCGCCGCCCTGCCGCGCTGGCCGCGCTTTGCCGCCGGCAGCGAGACGGTGACGCTGCTGGATCGCGGCGTGCCGCGCACCCAGACCGGCCTTGGCGCGCACAACGGCTGCGCGCTGTGGGACCAGGTGCAGAGCTCCCGCTGACCCGCCCGCGTCACCGGGCGCGGTAGCGCGCGCCCATCACCGTCACCGCGACAGTGGCGATCGCCAACGGCCCCGCGCCGAGCAGGAAGATCGATGGCGTCGGCCAGTTCAGCGACACCAGGAACGCGCCGACCAGCGGGCCGATGATGGCGCC
>DAHWBL010000322.1 GCA_027323595.1 Acetobacteraceae bacterium
AGCCACCACAGCAGCGGCAGCCCCACCAGCGCGAGCAACAGCCAGGGCGCGGCGAAAATCACCGGCGGTCAGACCCGGCCCAGCGCCGCATAGAGCCCCAGCAGGGCCATCTGCGGCGGATGATCGGTGCGGTGCAGCGTGCGTGAGAACCCCGCCGCCCGGCACAGCGCGGCAAGCCCCTCCTGGTGCGCCGCCAGCGCCTCGCCATAGGCCGCGCGGATCGACTGCACCCGCGGCACCAGCGTCTCGCCTTCGCGTTCAAGACCGCGAAACCGCACCCGCCCGGCGAACGGCAGATCGGTCTCCGCCGGGTCCAGCACCTGCAACAGATGCCCGCGCACCGAGGCGGTGGCGAAGCGTTGCAGCATCGCCGCGGTCTGCCCCAGCGGCGCCAGAAAATCGCCGATCAGCACCACCCGCGCATGACGCGGCGGATCGATGCGGGAAAATAACGATTCGTCGGCCGGCAACGCCATCTGCTCGGCCACCCGATCGAGCCCGTGCCGCCCCGAGATCGTCGCCGCCCCCTCCGCCAGCAACCGCACCCGCTCGCCGCCGCGCAGCAGCAGCGCGGCGAGCGCCAGCAGCAGCAGCTCGGCGCGCGCCCGCTTCTCCTCCAGCTCCGGCGCCGAGCGCCAGCGCATCGAGGCGGAACCGTCGCGCCACAGCAGCACGGTCTGCGCCGCCTCCCACTCGGTCTCGCGCACGAAGGCGCGGTCGCCGCGGGCGGACTGGCGCCAATCCACCCGGCCGAGCGGATCGCCCTGCACGTAGGGCCGGAACTGCCAGAAGGAATCGCCCTGGCCCACCCGCCGCCGCCCGTGCACTCCTTGCGCCACCGTGCTCGCCACCCGGTCGGCGGCGACCAGCAGCGGCGGCAGCGCCGCCCCCAACGCCTCGGCGGCCCTGCTTTGCGACACCCGGCTTTGCGACATCCGGCTTTGCGGCACCGTGCCGCTCATCCCAGCCGCGCCACCAACCTGTCGATCACCTCGCCCAGCACCACCCCGTCGGCGCGGGCGGCGAAATTCAGCGCCATGCGATGGCGCAGCACCGGATGCGCCAGCGCCGCCACGTCATCCAGGCTCGGCGCCAGCCGCCCATCCAGGATCGCCCGCGCCCGCGCCGCCAGCATCAGCGCCTGCGCCGCGCGCGGCCCCGGCCCCCAGGCCAGATGCCGCCGCACCTGCTCATCCGCGGCGGTCTCCGGCCGCGCCCCGCGCACCAGCGCCAGGATCGCCTCGACCACGCTCTCGCCCACCGGCACGTGGCGGATCAGCGCCTGCGCCGCCAGCAGTTCGTCGGCCGACAACACCCCCATCAGCGCCGGCTGCCCGGCCCCGGTGGTGGCCAGCAGCATCGCGCGCTCATCATCCAGCTCGGGATAGGGCACATCGATCTGCAACAAAAACCGATCCAGCTGCGCCTCGGGCAGCGGATAGGTGCCCTCCTGCTCGATCGGGTTCTGCGTGGCCAGCACATGAAACGGTCGCGGCAGCGCGTGCTCCACCCCGCCCACGCTCACCCGCCGCTCCTGCATCGCCTGCAGCAGCGCGGACTGGGTGCGCGGGCTGGCGCGGTTGATCTCGTCGGCCATCAGCAACTGCGCGAACACCGGACCGGCAATGAAACGAAACCCCCGCCGCCCGTCCGCCGCCTCGTCCAGCACCTCGCTGCCGGTGATGTCGGCGGGCATCAGGTCAGGGGTGAACTGCACCCGCTTGGCGGCGAGCCCCAGCACCGTGCCCAGCGTCTCCACCAGCAGCGTCTTGCCCAGGCCCGGCGCGCCGACCAGCAGCAGATGCCCGCCCGACAGCAGCGTGACCAGTGCGAGGTCCACCACCATGCGCTGGCCATACACCGCCCGGCCGATCTCCTCGCGCGCCCGGGCGATGCGCGCGCACAGCGCCTGCGCGTCGGCGACGATCTGTTCGGGGCGCGGCGCCAACCCGGCCTGCGGCGGGTGGCTCATGGTTGCTGACATCGCGGCGGGCTCCTGCGAGACACGTGGTGGTGCGTGGTCATCCATCGCCCCCATTGTGCGGCGCGGCAGCCGCCGACACCAGCCGATAATCGTAACCGCGCCGACACGCGCCGCACCACCCCGGCGCAGATAAACCGCCGCCGGCACTTTCAATCCCGCCCATCCAATCCCTATATCTTCCCCACCCGTCCAGCGCGGGCGACCAGACCAGGGCTGCACCCATGAGCCACGCATTCAGCCGGCAGCGCGCCACCCTCACCGACCGCCCCGATCCGCGGACCGAGCCCGCGCCCGCGAGCCTGCGGGTGCTGCCGACGGCCGCCGAGCCCGCCGCGCCGCGCCGCATGCCATTTCTGATCCGCCGTGACGGCACCTGGCTGTATCGCGGCAGCCCGATCACCCGCAAAGAGATGGTCTGCCTGTTCGCCGCCCTGCTCGCCCGCGACGATGACGGCCGCTTCTGGCTGCAAACCCCCACCGAACGCGGCATCATCGAGGTCGAGGACGCCCCCTTCATCGCCGTCGAGCTGGACTGGACCGGCGACGGCCCGCGCCAGGAACTCACCCTGCGCACCAACGTCGATGAACTGATCACCATCGGCCCCGAGCACCGGCTGCGCGTCGCCCACGATCTGCTGACCTGCGAACCCACCCCCTATCTGCATGTGCGCGGCGGCACCGACCACCCGATCGAGGCGCGCATCTGCCGCGCCGTCTATTACGAACTCGTCGCGCTCGCGGTGCCGGGCTGCGTGCATGGCCGGCGCATGCTCGGCGTGTGGAGCAGCGGCAGCTTCTTCCCGCTCGGCGAGATGCCGCCGGACGAGACGTGACCACACCGGAAACGACCGCGCCACCCGGTCTCGATCACGCCAGCCTGCGCCGCCGCCTGCTGGCCCACCCCTGGCCCGAACCGCTCGCCGACGACCCCGCCCGCCGCCGCGCCGCGGTGCTGGTGCCGATCCTGTCCGGCCCCGCACCCGCGATCCTGCTGACCAAGCGCACCGCGCACCTGTCCAGCCACGCCGGCCAGATCGCCTTCCCCGGCGGGCGCATCGACCCCACCGACCGCTCCGCCGAGGCCGCCGCCCTGCGCGAGGCCGAGGAGGAGATCGGGCTCGATCCGGCGTTGGTGACCCTGCTCGGCCGGCTGCCCGACCACGACACCGGCACCGGCTTTCGCATCACCCCCATCGTCGGGCTGCTGCCACCCGACCCACCGCTGATGGCCTCCCCGGACGAGGTCGCGGCCCTGCTGCACCTGCCCTTCTCGGTCCTGCTCGACCCCGCCGCGCCGCAGCGCCGCCAGACCATGACGCGCGGACGGCTGCGCGAATTCTGGGTCTGGCCGCACCCCGAGCACGACATCTGGGGCGCCACCGCCGCCATCCTGGTCCGCCTCGCCGCGGTGTTGCGCGCGCCCGACGAATAAACCCTATAACCAGCACCATGATCCGCCTGCTCGACATCGTGCTGCTGCTCTCCCCGCTGCTCGCCTTTCTGGCGATGCGCCGCCTCGGCGGGCCCACGCCCCGGCTGCTGGGGCTGCTGGCGCTGTGGGTGGCGCTGCTCGCCGCCGGCCTGTGGTGGTACGGCACCGATCGCGCCGGCGCCCCCGGCGCGGCCTACCACCCCGCCGAGCTGCGCGGCGGCCAGATCACCGCCCCGGCGCTGTCACCGCCGCCATGACCGCCGCCAACGACACCCCGGCGCGGCACATCGCCCCGCCCGCCTTCCTCGCCGATCCCGCCCTGCGCGCCATCCTCGCCGCCCTGCCCCGCGCCCGCCTGGTCGGCGGCTGCGTGCGCGACGCGCTCGCCCACCGCCAGGTCGCCGACATCGACATCGCCACCCCCGACCCGCCCGAACAGGTCATGGCCGCGCTGGCCGCCGCCGGCCTGCGCGCGGTGCCCACCGGCCTCGCCCACGGCACCGTCACCGCCGTCGCCGACCATCGCGGCTTCGAGATCACCACGCTGCGCCGCGACCTCACCACCGACGGCCGCCACGCCGAGGTCGGCTGGACCGACGACTGGCGCGCCGACGCCGCCCGACGCGACTTCACCATCAACGCCATGTCGCTCCGCCCCGACGGCGCGCTGTTCGATTATTTCGGCGGCATCGCCGACCTCGCCGCCCACCAGGTGCGCTTCGTCGGCGACCCCGCCACCCGCATCGCCGAGGACCGGCTGCGGGTGCTGCGCTATTTCCGCTTCCTCGCCCGCTTCGGCGCCGGCACAGCCCCCGACGCGGCGACGCTGGCCGCCATCGAAGCCGCCGCGCCGCACCTGGTGGAGCTTTCCGCCGAGCGCGTCTGGAGCGAGCTCAAACGCCTCCTCACCGCACCCGACCCCACCGCCGCGATCGCGCTGATGGAACGGCTCGGCGTGTTCGCCCCGCTGCTGCCCGAGGGCGTCACCCCCGCCCGGCTCGCCGCCATGGTCGCCCGCGGCGCCCCGGCCGACCCGCTGCTGCGCCTCGCCGCCCTCACCGACGCGCCGGCCGACACCATCACCGCGCGCTTCAAGCTCGCCAACGCCGAACACGCCACGCTGGCGGAGCTGCGCGCCGCCCCGCTCGCCACCCCCGACCTGTCGCCGCCCGACCGCCGCCGCCTGCTCGCCGACTGGCCGGCCGCGGCATTGATCGGCCGCATTTGGCTGGACGGCGGCCAGGGCCCGGCCT
>DAHWBL010000333.1 GCA_027323595.1 Acetobacteraceae bacterium
TCACAGGGGCGCTGGCCAGATAATAGCGATGGGCCAGACTTTTTCAAGGCCAATATCCCGCCGGGAGCACGCTGGATCACGGTGCGGCCGAACGGCCCCGGCACCGAAAGGCAGCCCGTCCTGATCCAACCGTCGGCGGACGGCTCCGTTCATATCATCGGCGAGGCGGGCGGTACGCTCAATTACCTCAAGCTCCGCGGCGTGATGGATGCGTCGGACTACAAGGGGGAGGTGGCCAAGCGCGCCGCCGGCCGCAGCGAGGAACAGAAGATGAGCGAGCAACTTTATCGCCCGGACCGATTCCGGCCCGAGCGATGTTGCTCTAAAACAACCCCGCGCCCGCCAGCCCGCCATACACCCCAAGCCCGGAGGTCAGCGTGGCGATGACGATCACCACCCAGCGATACCAGCCGCGCAACCGCACCTCCGGCGGCAGCGCGCGGATCGCCAGCGCCACCAGAAACCCCAGCACCACCGGCAGCAGAAACGCGTTCATCACCTCCACCGCGACGTTGAGCGACACGAGGTCCGGCCAGGTCTCCACCAGCACGGCCCCGCCGATCACGCAGACGGCATAGACCCCATAGAACCAGCGCGCCTCCAGCGGATGATATTCCAGCGAATGGCGAAACCCGGTGACCTCGCCGATGCCCCATGCAAGTGCCAGGCTCGCCACGATCGCCGCCACCATCCCCGCGCCCAGCACGCCCAGCCCAAACACCAGCCGCCCGGTGGTCTGCCCCAGGAACGGCGTCAGCGCCTGGCTCATCTGCCCCACCGTCTGCAGGTCGGTCCCCTGCGACCCCGCCCCGATGGTCGCCGCCGCGGCGATCAGCACCGCGGCCATCACCAGCTGCGTCAGCACCGCGCCAAGTGCGGTGTCCAGCCGCGCGGCGGCGTAATGACGCGGCTCCAGCCCTTTGTCGGCGACCGCGGATTGCTGATAAAAAACCATCCACGGCATGATCACCGCGCCGATGTTGGCCGCCGCCAGATACAGATAATCGGGGTTGCCGATCGGGATGCTCACCGCCCCGCGCAGCATCGCCGCCGCGTCCGGCCGCGCCCGCCAGGCGACCAGAAAGAACGCCAGCTCGAACAGCCCGACGATCATCGCCACCCGCTCCACCCGCCGGTACGACCCGGTCAGCACGGTGGCCAGCAGCGCCAGCGTGGCAAGCGCCAGGCTGCCCGCGCGCGGCACGCCATACAGCTCGCCCACCCCGGCGACGCCGGACAGTTCGGTCAGCAGCGCGCCCACCGTCGCCACCGAGAGCCCACCCACCGAGATCCAGGCCCAGACCGGCCCGAAACTGTCGCGGATCAGCTCGCCATGGCCGCGCCCGGTGAAGATGCCCAGCCGCACCGTCAATTCCTGCACCATGTAGAGAATCGGGATCAGCACCAGTTGCAGCGCCAGCAGCCGGTAGCCCCACTGCACCCCGCTCTGCCCGGCGGTGATGATGCTGCCCACATCGGTGTCGGCCAGCATCACCACGAGGCCGGGGCCGAACACCGCGAGCATGTTGGCGCGGCCGAGCGGATGAAATTTCCGCCCGGGGCGGGAAGGCGCTTGCTGCGGCACGGGAAAGCCTTATCGCGGGATCAAATGCGAATGATTCGCATTTTGTTGGTAATCGATGCTGCCCGCCCCGTCAAACCACCCGCCTTGATCTGGCGCAAGACAAGCCGCAAGAAGCGCCATGCCCGATCTGATCCTGCATAATTCGCTCACCCGCCGGCGCGAGATTTTCGTCCCGATCGACCCCGCGCAGGTGCGCATCTATGTCTGCGGCCCCACCGTCTATGACCTCGCGCATCTAGGCAACGCGCGCGCGGTGGTGGTGTTCGACACGCTGGTCCGCCTGCTGCGCCGGCTCTATCCGCGGGTCACCTATGTGCGCAACATCACCGACGTGGACGACAAGATCAACGCCCGCGCCGCCGCCTCCGGCGAGCCGATCGGCGCCATCACCGCGCGCACCATCGCCGATTTCCACGCCGACATGGCGGCACTGGGCGCGCTGCCGCCCGACGTGGAACCCCGCGCCACCGACCATATCGGCGAGATGATCGCCATGATCGAGCGGCTGATCGGCAGCGGCCACGCCTACGAAGCCGCCGGCCATGTGCTGTTCGCGGTGGCGAGCTTCTCCTCCTACGGCAAACTGTCCGGCCGCAGCCCCGACGAGCTGCTCGCCGGCGCGCGCGTCGAGGTCGCGCCGTGGAAGCGCGATCCGGGCGATTTCGTGCTGTGGAAGCCCTCCAGCCCCGACCAGCCAGGCTGGGACAGCCCCTGGGGGCGCGGCCGACCCGGCTGGCACATCGAATGTTCGGCGATGTCGGCGCGCTATCTGGGCCCGGAATTCGACATCCATGGCGGCGGCGACGATCTGATCTTCCCGCACCATGAAAACGAGCGCGCGCAAAGCTGCTGCGCCTTCCCCGGCCGGCATTTCGCCCATGTGTGGGTGCATAACGGCATGCTGCTGGTGGATGGGCAGAAAATGTCCAAACGCCTGGGCAATTTCCGCACCGCGCGCGAGGTGCTGGCCCAGGCCCCCGCCGAGGCGGTGCGGCTGCTGCTGCTCAAGGCGCATTACCGCGCCACGCTGGATTTTTCCGCAACCGCCCTGGCCGAGGCACGCGGCGAGCTGGACCGCTTCTACCGCGCGCTCGCCGCCCACCCGCCCGCGCCGGAGGGCGAACCACCCGCAAGCGTGCTCGCCGCGCTGTGCGAGGACCTCAACACCCCGCTGGCCATCTCGGCGATGCACGGCCTCGCCGACGCGGCGCTGGCCGGCGACGCATCCGCCGCCGCCTCCCTGCGTGCCGCCGGCGCCCTGCTGGGCGTCCTCGCCCTGCCGCCCGACACCTGGTTCCAGGGCGACGCCGACAGCACCGACATCGACCAGGCCATCGCCGCGCGCCTGGCCGCCCGCAAGGCGCGCGATTTCGCCCGCGCCGACGCCATCCGCGCCGAACTGCTCGCCCGCGGCATCCTGCTGGAGGACGGCCCGGCCGGCACCGCTTGGCGCCGCGTCTGACCGCCCCCACCTATGCCCGCACCCGGCTTTGCCTCACACCGGGCGAGCGGCTAAAACCCGCCCACATCGCGGAGCACGCCCCATGAGCTATCGCCCCTACCGGGACATCACCCGCCGCCGCTCGCGCCAGATCCATGTCGGCCCGGTCGCGGTCGGTGGTGACGCGCCGATCAGCGTGCAGACCATGACCAACACGCTGACCACTGACATCCCGGCCACCATCGCCCAGATCCGCCGCGCCGAGGCCGCCGGCGTCGATATCGTGCGGGTCTCCTGCCCCGACCAGGAAAGCGCGCTCGCGCTCAGGCACATTGTCGCGGCAGTGCGCGTGCCGGTCGTCGCCGACATCCATTTCCACTACAAGCGCGCCATC
>DAHWBL010000345.1 GCA_027323595.1 Acetobacteraceae bacterium
GGCGCCAGCGCGGCAAAAAACCGCTCCATCTGGCCCCGCTTGAGCTCACGCCGCAACACCGTGCGCTCCTGCTCGTCAACCCCGTGCAGGGTGAAAACATGCTTGGACGTGTCTATCGCAATCCGCTTATACTCCATCTGGGCGGCCCTCCTGTTGGTTAGCTCGAACAAGCCCCAATATTGGCACCCGATGCCGTGGGGCCGTCCACACCAACAAAGAACTTTTTTAATTTGGTTTGGGGTTGTTGGGGCGCTGTTGGCTGAATTTTCAACGTTGGGGATTGGTGAAGGCGTTTTCGTTGGTGGGTTTTGGGGGAATGTTGCTGGTTGTGGTGCGGGCCCCCCACCCCGGCCCTCCCCACGAGGGGGAGGGAGAAGTGATGCGTTGCTGTATTGGCTGATGTAGAACTTTGCTGTTCGTACAAACGAAAACCAAATTTATAAAAGTTTTTTGGTTCTTTTTTTCAAAAAAGAACTGCTTCCTTCCCGGCTTTTCTCAAACCATCTCCTCCGGCCGAACCCACGCGTCGAATTGTTGTTCGGTGACGTGGCCCGAGGCGAGGGCGGCTTCGCGGAGTGTTGCGCCGGTGTGGTGGGCGGACAGGGCGATTTGGGCGGTTTTTTCGTAGCCGATGTGGGGGGCGAGTGCGGTGGCGAGCATGAGGGAGGCGGTGAGGTGGGTGGTGATGGCGGGTAGGTTGGGTTGGATGCCGGTGGCGCAGAAATTGTTGAAGCTGTCTAGGGAGTTGGCGAGCAGGGTGGCGGATTCGATGGTGTTGAACAGGATCACCGGTTTGAACACGTTGAGCTGAAAGTTGCCCTGGCTGTTGGCGAAGGCGACGGTGGCGTCGTTGCCGAAGACCTGGGCGGCGACCATGGTGAGTGCCTCGCATTGGGTGGGGTTGATTTTGCCGGGCATGATGGACGAGCCGGGTTCGTTTTCGGGGATGGTGATTTCGCCGATGCCGCCGCGGGGGCCGGATGCGTACCAGCGCACGTCGTTGGCGATTTTCATTGCCGCCATGGCGAGGCCGCGCAGCTCGGCGGAGGCGGTGAGCATGGCGTCGTGGGCGGACAGGGCGGCGAATTTGTTGGGGGCGGTTTCGAAATTCGTGTTGGTGGCGCTGGCGATGTGGCGGGCGACGGTGGCCGCGAAGTGGGGGTGGGTGGCAAGGCCGGTGCCGACGGCGGTGCCGCCGAGGGCGAGCTGGCGCAGGCCGGGCAGGGTGGCCTCGATGGTGGTGGTGGCGTCGTCGAGCTGGGCGACCCAGCCGGAGATCACCTGGCCGAGCGTGATCGGGGTGGCGTCCTGCAGGTGGGTGCGGCCGAGCATGGTGATGGTGGCGAAGTCGGTGGATTTGGCGGCGAGCGTTGCGCGCAGGCGGGCCAGCGCGGGCAGGGTCTGGGTGGTGATGGTGGTGTGGGTGGCGACGTGCATGACGGTGGGGAAGGCGTCGTTGGAGGATTGGCCGCGGTTGGCGTGATCGTTGGGGTGGACCGCAGGCGCGTCAGGGCTGGCGCGGTTGGCGAGGTGGGCGATGACCTCGTTGGCGTTCATGTTGGTCTGGGTGCCGCTGCCGGTCTGGAAGGCGACGAGGGGGAATTCGTCGTCGTGGGTGCCCGCAGCGATGGCGTCGGCGGCGGCGATGATGCGGGCGGCGATGGCGGGGTCGAGCGTGCCGAGTTCGGCGTTGGCGCGGGCGGCGGCGGATTTGACCAGGCCGAGTGCTGCGATGACCTCGCGTGGCCAGCGAAAGCGTGGCTGGCCGATGGGGAAATGGTGCAGCGAGCGTTCGGTTTGCGCGCCCCACAGATGGTTGGCGGGGACGCGCACCTCGCCCATCGAGTCGTGTTCGATGCGCCAGCCTGGTTTGGTTGTCATGGTCGCCCCCATCGGATCGAGACGATCAGATGGGGGCGGGCGCGGGATCAGTCCAGCGTGGTCCAGGCGATGTCGGGCGGGTCGCGGAAGGCGAAGCGCAGCAGGTGGCGGGCGACGACGTCTTGCAGGCGGTCACGGGCGGCCGCGTCGGGGGCGGTGAGGCTGAGGGTGAGGGTGCCGTCGCCGGCGTGGAGCGTGCAGGTGCCGGATTCGAAGCCGATCGAGCCGTCGGTGTCGGTGTAGGTGACGGGGCGGCGGTGTTCGAAATGCTTGCAGAGTTGCAGCATGTAGCGGGCAGCGAGGTCGTCGCCGAGCGGCAGGCGGGCCTGGGCGCGGGCGGGCGGTTGGGGTGTGTTCATGCGCGTTCCACCGTGGTTGCGGCCGCGTCGATGGCGGCGGTGATGGCGTTGATCTGTGCCTCGGTGAGGGTGGTGCCGTGCAGGCGCATGCGCAGGGCGAGGCGCAGGTTCTGCATGGCGCGGATCACCCTGGGGCGGGCCTGGCCCTGTTCGGCGGCGGTGGCGTCCATGCGGGCGAGCAGTTCGTCCGCCTGGGCCTGGTTGGCGGCGAGGTGGGCGCGGCCTTCGTCGGTGAGGCTGTAGAGTTTCTTGCCGCCCGGCTCGGCGGCGACCGAGGCGAGGCCCATGTCTTCGAGCAGGGTGAGGGTGGGGTAGATGACGCCGGGGCTGGGGGCGTAGACGCCGCCGAGGCGGGATTCGATCGATTTGATCAGTTCGTAGCCGTGGCGGGGTTTTTGCGAAATCAGCGCGAGGATGACGAGGCGCAGGCTGGCGGCGTCGAACATGCGCCCGCCGCGTGGGCCGCCGCCGGCGCCCATGTCGCCGCCGCGCATGCCGTGGCGGCCGAAGCCGTGCATGAAGCGGTGGCCGTGGTGGTTTGATCTGTTGTGGCAGAACATCGTTGGTCTCCTATTGAACGATGCACTCAAGATATATCGCAGAGCAGTCGGATCAAGATATATCTTATCACGAAATCGTGATTGCGGGCTGCCGCGGTTGGGCGAGCGCGCGGGTGAGGGCGGTGGCGAGGTCGCGCTTTTCGGTCTCGCCCAGCATGGTGGCGATCTCGGTGGCGCGGCCGTGGCTGTGCAGCAGCAGCCGGGGCACGCGGCCGGGGCGTTCCTCGATCCGCACGTGCAGCCAGGCGGCGGGCAGGCGGGTCTGGGTCTGTCGGCCGGCGGGGTCGGCGCGGCGGATGATCAGGGTGGACTCCGTCAGCACCAGGGTCTCGGAGGCGCGCGCGCCCAGGGCGTGCAGGCGCAGCAGCAGCGCGGCGAGGCCGATCTCCGCGCCCGAGAAGCCGAGCACCGGCCAGGCGCCGAGCCAGACGAACACCGCGGCGGTGCCGCAGGCGGCCAGCGTGATGGCGCCGAGCAGCAGGCCCAGGCCGCGCGGCGAGAGGCTGCGGTGGGGCACCAGATGCGCCTCGAACAGCGGCGCGTTCATGCGCGCCCCGGCTTGTGCGCGGGCGCGGGCGCGGGCATGCAGCGTGGATGGCCAAGACCGCGCGCGCTGCGTCCAAAAAGTCGCCTGCCACCAAGGCGCCTCGCGTCAAGGTGGCGCCGCGCATGTCGAGGGCGGAGGTGGCCCGGTTCATCGCCGCGATCGCCGCCGCGCGGCCCGACCCCGAGACCGAGCTGCGCTATTCTGACCCGTTCAGCCTGCTGGTGGCGGTGGTGCTGTCGGCGCAGACCACCGACGCGGCGGTCAACAAGGTGACGCCGGGGCTGTTCGCCGTGGCCCCGACCCCCGCGGCGATGGCGGCGTTGGGGGCGGCGGCGATCGGGGAGAAAATCCGCACCATCGGGCTGTGGCAGGCCAAGGCGCGGCATGTGGCAGAACTCGCCGCGCGGCTGGTCGGGGAGCATGGCGGGCAGGTTCCTTCCGATCGCGCGGCGCTGGAGGCGTTGCCAGGGGTTGGTCGCAAGACCGCCAACGTGGTGCTCAATGTCGCGTTCGGCCAGCCCACCATGGCGGTGGACACGCATATTTTCCGGCTGGGAAATCGCACGGGCCTGGCACCTGGCGCCAATGTGCGCGCGGTGGAGGATGCGCTGGTGGCGCGCATTCCGCCCGAGCTGCTGGGCCGCGCGCATCATTGGCTGATCCTGCACGGGCGGTATGTGTGCACCGCGCGGGCGCCGCGCTGTGGCGAGTGCGTGGCGGCTTCGATCTGTCGGTATCCTGGCAAGGGTCTGGTTGGCGTGGCAACCTGATTTTCGTAGTGGATTACGAAAATGCTGGTTTCTTTCACGCGCCGGCGGCGTAGGATGGCGGCAACGGGCGAGCGTAGCGCAGCGCAGGGAGGCGAGCATGGCGGATTTCGTCGGACGCGGGGGCCGGCCGGACGGCGCGCCGGGGCTGATTTTGAACGTCGCGGTGCTGGGCGAGGGAATGCATGTCGGCGCCTGGCGATATCGCGCCGGGGCGGCGAGCGATTTCACCGATATCGGCTTTTATCAGGAGATCGGGCGGCAGGCCGAGCGTGGCCGGCTGCATGCGGTGTTCCTGGCCGACACGCTTGCCTGCGCCGAGGAGAATTTCGAGCGGCCCAATCTGGGCGCGATCGACCCGACCATCGCGCTCGCCGGGGTGGCCGCCGTCACGTCGCATGTCGGGCTCGTGGCGACCGCTTCGACCACCTACAACGAGCCGTTCAATTTGGCGCGGCGTTTCTCCTCGCTTGATCATGCGAGCGGTGGGCGGGCGGGGTGGAACATCGTCACCACCTTCGTGCCCGACGTGGCGGCGAATTTCGGCGGCGACCGGTTGCCCGCGCCGACGGACCGGTATGCGCGCGCCGAGGAATTCGTCGAGGTGGTCATCAGGCTTTGGGAAAGCTGGGAGGATGGCGCGCTGGTCGGCGACAAGATCGGCGGGCTGTTCGCCGACAAGGCGCGGGTGCGTGCGATCGATCACCAGGGCGCGCATTTTTCGGTGCGCGGGCCGCTGACGCTGCCGCGCACGCCGCAGGGACGCCCGGTGCTGTTCCAGTCCGGCTCGTCGGGGCCGGGGCGCGAGCTGGCCGGGCGTACCGCGGACGCGGTGTTCACCGCGCAGAACGTGAAGGCGAACGCGCAGGCGTTTCGCGCCGATGTGCGCGCGCGCGCCGCCGCCCACGGGCGCGATCCGGATCATGTCAAGATCACGCCTGGGTTGTTGCCGATCCTGGGGGGCACCGAGGGGCAGGCGCGGGCGCGCAAGGATGAGCTCGATCGGCTGGGTGGGCAGGCGGAATTGCAGAAGCTCGCGCTGCGCATCGGGGTGAAAGTGGATGCGTTGGAACTGGACGCGCCGCTGCCGCTCGAACTGATCGAGGCGAACCAGGATTTCCGTGGCTCGGAGGGGTTTCGCAGTGCGGCGATCGCGCTGGCGCGCGAGGGCAGGCTGACGGTGCGCGACGTGCTGTATCAGAACGGTGGCGGGCACCAGCAGGTGGTGGGCACGCCCGAGCAGGTGGCCGACGTGATCGAGGAGTGGTATCGCGACGGCGCGGTCGATGGGTTCAACGTGATGATCGACGTGTTGCCTGACGGGCTCATGGATTTTGTCGATCAGGTGGTGCCGGTGCTGCAGCGCCGGGGGGTTTTTCAGCGCGACTACGCGGGCACCACGCTGCGGCAGAATCTCGGGTTGCCGGTCACCGCCTGATCATTTGCCGGCGATGCCGACGGTGCGGCCGGGATAGCCGGCGGCGTCGAAATACATCGTCTTGTCGGCCTGTTGCCAGTGCAGCACGGTGACGTTGCCCAGCGCGTCGGGGCGCGAGCGGGTGATGCCGCT
>DAHWBL010000352.1 GCA_027323595.1 Acetobacteraceae bacterium
CGCCGATCTGGGCTATGGGTTGTTGCTGAAGCGATATATCGCCGATCCGCGGCGCGCCGATGCCGCCACCATCCAGCGCGCGGCGTGGGACACGGTGCCGAACGTGCCGGTGATGTTCGTGCTGTTTCGCGCCATGGCCGGCATCGGCTTCCTGTTCATCGCGTTTTTCGCCGCCGCCTTCGTGCTCGCCACGTTGCGGCGGATCGAGAACATATGGTTCCTGCGGCTCGCCGTGCTGTTGATGCCGTTGCCGTGGGTGGCGATCGAATCGGGCTGGGTGCTCGCCGAGATCGGCCGCCAGCCCTGGGCGGTGGACGGGGTGTTGCCAACCTTCCTTGGTGCATCGAGCCTCACTGCGGGACAGATCTGGACCACCATCATCGGCTTCACCCTGCTGTATGGCACGCTCGCGGTGATCGAGGTGGGGCTGATCGTCAGGACCGTCGGGCGTGGTCCGTATGCGCACGCGCCGGATGCGCACGTGCTCGACGGGCGTGTCGCCCCGGCGGAATGAAAGGCGCCATCATGGAACTTCCTCTGGACTACCCGACCCTGCGGATCATCTGGTGGGTGCTGATGGGGGTGCTGCTGATCGGCTTCGCGCTCACCGACGGGTTCGACCTCGGCGTTGCCGCGTTGCTGCCGTTCGTGGCGCGCGGCGATGGGGAGCGGCGGATGGTGATCAATGCCATCGCGCCGACCTGGGAGGGTAACCAGGTCTGGTTCATCCTTGGTGGCGGCGCGATCTTTGCCGCCTGGCCGTTCGTCTACGCGGTCAGCTTCTCAGGCTTTTACCTCGCGATGTTCGCGGTGCTGGCGGCGCTGATCCTGCGGCCGGTGGCCTTCAAATATCGCTCCAAGCGCCCTGGGATCGGCTGGCGGACGAGCTGGGACTGGGCGTTGTTCATCGGCGGCTTCGTGCCCGCGCTGGTGTTCGGGGTGGCGGTGGGCAATGTGCTGCAAGGCATTCCGTTCCGGCTCGATAGCGATCTGCGCACCTTCTATGAGGGCGGGTTCCTTGGCCTGTTCACGCCCTTTACGCTGGTGTGCGGCCTGCTGTCGGTGTCGATGTTGGTGCTGCATGGCGCCGCCTGGATCATGACCAAGGTGGAGCCGGGGCCGGCCCGCCTGCGCGCGCGCGCCTATGGCAGCATCGCCGCGATGCTGAGCCTCGCATTGTTTGCCGTTGGATACTGGTTCGTTGCCTATGGCGGGCTTGGCTATTTCATTCCCGGCACGCCCGATTTCGCTGCCGCCTCGAACCCGCTGCACACCACCGCGATCGCGGCACCAGGTGGCTGGCTGATCAACTACGCCGAACTGCCGTGGCTGCGCGCCGCCCCCGCCGCGGGCCTGCTTGGCGCGCTGCTCGCGCTCGCGGGCTTGCGCACCAGCACCCAGATCGCGGCCTTCGCCGGATCCTGCCTGTCCGTGGCAGGCATCATCGCGACGGTGGGTGTGTCGATGTTTCCCTTCATCCTGCCCAGCTCGATCGATCCGCACTCCAGCCTGACGGTGTTCAATGCCTCCTCCAGCCAGATGACGCTGTTCATCATGCTGGTGGTGACGGTGATCTTCCTGCCGCTGGTGCTCCTCTACACCGCCTGGGCGTTTCGCGTGATGTGGGGCCGCTCGACGCAGGCGGCACTCGCCACCGACCCTGATCTGTACTGAAGGAAGCAGAAAATGTGGTATTTCAGTTGGGTGCTGGGCGTGGGCCTCGCGGTGGCGTTCGCGGTGCTCAACGGGCTGTGGCATGAGCTTTATCTGCGCGACGGCGGCGACCATGGCGCCGACGCGCCGTGATTTTCAGCCGCCCAGCGCGCGCCACGCGACATAGGAAGCGACCAGCAGGATGAGCACGGCGAACAGCCGCCGCGCCAGATGCGCGCGGGCAGCGAGCAGCCGCGCGCCGCGCAGGCCCGATGCGCCGCCGGCCACGCCGCCGGCGATGAACAGCGCGGTGATCGGCCAGTTCACCAGCCCCGAAACCGCGTAGTTCGCCGCCGTCGCCGCGCCGAAGATCGCCACCGACACCAGCGAGGACGCCGCCGCGTTGGCAAGCGGCATGCCGGTGGCAAGCATCAGCCCGGGCACGATCAGAAATCCGCCGCCGATGCCGAAAAACCCCGCGGCAAATCCGGTGGCCAGCCCGATCGGCACCAGCCGCAGCGTCAGTTGCCAGGAAAGGCGCACGCCGGGGTCGCCGGTGCTCGCGGTTCGACGCAGCATCGACAGCGCGATCGCGGCCATGGCGATGGCGAAATACAGCAGCAGGCGCTGGCCGTCGACGTGCTTGGCGATGGTCGAGCCGGCGAGCGATCCGGCGAAACCGGCGAGCGCGAACACCCAGGCGCAACGCCATTTCACCCGCCGGCCCCACCAATGGCCGATGACATTGACCGCGGCGTTGAACGCCACCGCGGCCGCCGATGTGCCGACCGCGATGTGCGGGTCGCGCAGGCCGACGACGTAGAGCAGCAGCGGGGTTGCCAGCACCGAGCCGCCGCCGCCGAACAGGGCCAGCAGCGCGCCCACCAGCGCGCCCGAGCCGGCGGCCAGTGCCGCGGTCTCCGCCCAGCCTGGCATCAATGCCGGGCGTGTCGGCGGCGGTGCATCACCCCGGCCAGCGACTGGATCAGCCCCATCACGTCGGCATCGGCGATGCGGTAATAGATCGTCTGGCCGGTGCGCCGTGTCGCCACCAGCCCGTCAGCGCGCAGCCGGGCCAGGTGCTGCGACAATGCGGATTGCGAGGGCCCCAGAATTTCCAGCAGCGCACCCACCGACAGTTCCCCGCCGCGCAGCGCGCACAGCACGCCAAGCCGATGCTCGTTGGCCAGCACCCGCAACAGCGAGGCGGCGGCGCGGGTGTCGGTTTGCAGATGCAGAAACTCGTCTGGTGGCACGCTGATCATGATCGCGTGATATTAGAAATAACTAATATAAAAAGTCAATCGCCGTGGTCAGCCACCCGCACGATGCCGCGGCCCAGCAGTGCTGCGACCGATGCCGCATCGAGCCCCAGAACCTCGTGCAGGATCGTTGCACCGTCCGCGCCGAGCGCGGGCGGGTAGCGGTGTGGCGGTTCGGCGGCGGCGGTGAATTTGATCGGGTTGCCGGCGACCCGCGCTTCGTGCCCGGCGGCGTCGGTGAGATCGAGCACCATCTGGCGATGCAGCACCTGCGGATCGGCGAGGCTTTGGTCGAGCGTGTTGACCACGCCGTTGGCGATGCCTGCCCTGGTCAGCAACTCCGCCCATTCGTGTGCCGGGCGGGTGAGAAATGCGGCCTCCAGCAGCGGCAGCAGCGTGTCGCGATGGCGATGGCGGTCGGCGTTGGCGGCGTAGCGCGGCTCGGCGGGCAGGTCGCGAAGTTCCAGCACCTCGCACAGGGAAAGCCACATCCGTTCGGTGTTGGCGGTGATCACCACGTCGCGTCCGTCGCCGGCGGTGAAGCCGCGATAGGTCGGGATGCTGTCATGGCCACGCCCCTGCCGACCTGGCACCACGCCGGATTGCAGATGATAGGAGGCCTGATAACACAGCATCGCGATCTGGCAGTCGAGCATGGAGATGTCGACGCGCCGGCCGCGTCCGCTGCCGCGGGATTCGGCAAGCGCGGCCAGAATGCCGATCACGCCGTACATGCCGGCGGCCAGGTCGCCGATCGGGATGGCGGCGCGCACCGGCGGGCCATCGGGCTGCCCGGTCATGCTCATGCCGCCCGACAGCGCCTGCACGATCATGTCGTAGGCGGGACGATCGCGGTATGGACCATCCTGTCCGAAGCCGCTGATCGAGCACCAGATCAACGCCGGTTTTTCGGCGGCGAGATCGTCATAGGAAAGGCCCAGCCGGTCGATCACGCCGGGGCGGAAATTCTCCACCACCACGTCGCACGACAGCGCCAGGCGTCGCGCCAGCGCGCGCCCCTCGGGCTGTTTGAGGTCGAGCGCGATGCTGTGCTTGTTGCGATTGATGCTGAGGTAATAGGCGCTGTCATCGGCGACGAAATAGGGCGGCAGATGCCGGGTGGGGTCGCCATCGGGGCTTTCGAGCTTGATCACCTCCGCACCCAGGTCCCCCAGGATCTGGGTGCCGAACGGACCCGACAGAAAGATCGTGAGGTCCAGAACCCGCACACCGGCGAGCGGGCGCGCGGGGTCAGTCATGCAGCGCGCGCCAGCCGGGGGAGTTGCGCAGCATGGCGATGATGCGTGGCGGGGTCAGCGGATAATCGGTCACATGCACGCCGAACGGGGACAGCGCGCTCTCGATCGCCGCGCCGATCGCGGCCATCGCGGGGATGGTGCCGCCCTCGCCCGCGCCCTTCACCCCGAGCGGGTTGAGCGGCGAGGGGCTTTCGATGTGCAGCCCGCGCACCGGCGGCACGTCGGTTGCCATCGGCAGCAGGTAATCGGCGAAACTCGTGGTGATCGGCTGGGCGTTGGCATCATAGCCCATCCATTCGAGCAGCGCGTTGCCCACGCCGTGGGCGACCCCGCCCTGGATCTGGCCATCCACCATCAGCGGGTTGATCAGCGTGCCGGAATCATGCGCCACCACGTAATCGAGGAAGGTCACGCCGCCGGTGCCGATATCGACCTCCAGCGTCACCACATGGGTGCCGTTGCAATAGGCGGCCTGCGGCGGGGTGAAATAATGGGTCTGCTCAAGTCCTGGTGTCTGGCCTGGCTCGAACGAGAATCCGGGCATGCCCTGCGCGAAGCGCGCCAGATCGCCATAGGAGATGCCGCGTCGGTTGCCCGAGATCGCGCGCACCTGCCCGTCCACCAGCTCCAACTGGTCCTCGGTGGTTTCCAGAACCATCGCGCCGAGCTTGAGAATCTGCGAGCGCACCGCGATCGCCGCGATCGAGGCCGACGGGCCGGCATTGGCGGTGATGCGGCTGGCGAAGGTGCCGACACCATTGGCGATGGCGGCGGTGTCGCCAACGGTGACGATGATGTCATCAAGATTGACCGACAGCCGCTCGGCGACGATCTGCGCGAACATCGTCTTGTGGCCCTGGCCCTGCGGCGCGGCGCCGGTGAGCACCGAGATCTTGCCGTTCGCCTGCACCCGCACCGTGACGCCCTCGAACGGCCCGAGCCCGGTGCCCTCGACATAATTGCCGATGCCGATGCCGATATAGCGGCCTTCAGCGCGCGCCGCCGCCTGGCGGGCGGGAAAGCCGCTCCAGTCGGCGGCGGTGAGCGCCATTTCGTGGCAGCGCGGGTAATCTCCGCTGTCATAGACGACAGGCTTGCCGTCGCGAAAGGTGAGCCCGACCTTGTAGGGCATCTGGTCGGCGGCGATCAGATTGCGCCGGCGGATCTCGGCCTGGTCGATGCCGAGTTCGGCGGCGGCGCGGTCGAGCAGGCGCTCCATCGCGAACACTGCCGGCGGCCGGCCCGCCCCGCGCACCGGCGAGGTCGCGACCTTGTTGGTGTAGGCAACGGTTGTTTCAAGATGAAACGCCGGCAAAACGTACGGGCCCGGCACGGTGACCGAGGCGATGAAGGGCATGATGATGCCCCATGGGATGTAGGCGCCGGTGTCGTGCAGCATGGTGCCGCGCACCCCGCGCAGCCGCCCGTCCGCATCGAGCGCGATGTCCATCGTCCAGAGCTGGTCACGCTCCTGCGAGGCGGCGAGGAAATGTTCGCGCCGGTCCTCGATCCATTTCACCGGCCGGCCGAGCGCGAGCGCGGCCGCTGGGATCACCGCTTCTTCGGGATAATAGATCGCCTTGGGACCAAAGCCGCCGCCGACATCGGGGGCGATGACGCGGATGGTCTCGGGGTCGCGCGCCAGAAAATCGGCGAGCGTGCGCCGGCCCAGATGCGGGGTCTGGGTGGAGGACCACACCGTCAGCCGGTCCGAGACCGGGTCGTGGGTTGCCGCCACGCCGCGACATTCCATGGCCATGCCGCCGCCGCGATGCTGCCAGAGGGTTTCGTAAAACACGTGTGGCGCACTGGCAAAAGCGGCATCGATGTCGCCGTATTTCTGCACGAACACGGATGCGATGTTGTCGGTGTCGGCGCTGCACGCCAGGGTGGCTCCAGGTGCCACGGCATCGCGCACGTCGCTGATGGCGGCAAGCACCTCGTATTCCACCTCGATCAGCGCGGCGGCATCCTCGGCGAGGGGGCGGGTCGCGGCGACGACGAAGGCGACCGGCTCACCGACGTAACACACCTCATCGGTGGCGAGACAGAATTGGGTGAGGTGGCCGAGCAATGTGGGATTGGGCAGCAGCATCGGCATGCGCCGCGCGCGCATCGCAGGTGGCAGGTCGGCGGCGAGGAAGATGCGTTCCACACCGGCCAGCGCGGCGGCGGCGGTGGTGTCCACCCGCAGGATTTTCGCGTGGCCGTGCGGCGAGCGCAGAAAACAGCCATGCAGCATCCCCGGCAGATGCACATCGTCGGTATATTGCCCGCGCCCGGTCAGCAGGGTCGGATCCTCCAGCCGCTGCACCCGCGCGCCGATCATGCCCGCACCCATCGTCTGCTCCCTTTCGAAAAATCCAGATAAAGGCTTGTCAGTCCTGTAGTGCCACGCCGCGAGTCTCGGGGCCGAAGAAAATCGCCACCAGACCCACCAGGAAGAAAACACAGGTGCTGGCGGCGGCCAACGGGATCGAGCCGAAGGTGCCGATCAACAACCCGGCGGTGAGCGGGCCGATGGCGGTGACCGCGCGGGCGAAGTTCCAGCAGAAGCCCTGGCCGGTGGCGCGGACCCGGGTGGGGAACAGCTCCGGCAGATAGGCTGCGAAGGTGCCGAAGCCGCCGATGACGAAATATCCGTAGACCGGCATCACCCACATCAGACCTTCGAGCGTGTGCACCGAGGTGAACAGATAGACCGACACGATCAGCGAGACCACCGCGAACAGAATATACGAGCCGCGCCGGCCGATCGCCTCGGTGGTCCAGATCAGGGTGAGATAGCCCAGTGCCGCACCCGCCATCATCAGCATGAAGGCGTAGCTGACGATCTGCGGGCCCTCGGCGGCGCGCACATTGCCGAGCAACTGCACGATCCAGGCCGGCAGCAGCGTGAGCCCGCCCCAGCAGCCGATCATCATGCCCGAGGCGGTCAGCACGCCCACGACGGTCTTGCGCAGCAGGCCGGGACGAAAGATGGCGAAGAAGGTTTCCGCAGAACTGGTCTCGTTTTTTTCGCGCACCCGCACCCAGCGTTCGGGCTCGGGCACGAACTGGCGGATCGCCAGGGTGATCACCGCGGGTGCGGCGCCTAAGCCCAGCACCCAGCGCCAGCCGCCGAGCGGGCCGATGATGAGATTGTCGAGTGCGGCGACGAAAAACCCGAACGCGAAGGCCATCTGCATCAGCTGCATCGCCCGCGCGCGGTGTTTTTCCGGCCAGGTCTCGGCGATCAGCGCGGCGCCGGCCGACCATTCGCCACCGATGCCAAAGCCTGCCAGCGCCTGCAGGATCGCCAATTGCCACCAGCTCTGCGCGAAGCCGGACAGGCCGGTGAACAGCGCGTAGATGACGATGGTCAGAACCATGGTGCGCGATCGCCCGACGCGGTCGGCGACGACACCGAAAATCACCCCGCCAAGTCCCCAGCAGAGCAGCTTGATCGCCATGATCACCGAGCCGGTCTGCGCGATCAGGTGCGGGTCGCGGGTGCCCAGCAACTGCGCCACCGACGGAAACAGGACCAGGGTGAACAGGTTGAGATCCATGCTGTCGAACAGCCAGCCGAGAAAGGCCGAGATCAGCACGATCCATTCGGTGCGCCCGATCGCCTCGGCGCGGGCGGGGGGCAGGCTGCGTGCCATGCTCATCGAGGTCTCCTGTGTCGTCGCGGCGCGACCTATTCGGCCTGGAATGCTTTTTCGGCGACCGCCACCATGTCCGGCGGAGTGGCGATGATGGCATCGCTCACCGCCTGGGTCGCCACACCGGAATGCGGATCGAGATAGACGTGGCCGTGGGCGGCTTCATCGATCAGTGCGGGGTCCTTGATCGCGGCGTCGAAGGCGGCGCGCAGGGCGGCGAGGCGGTCGGCGGGAATGCCCGGCGGGGCGACCAGCGCGCGGCCGATGGCGGCGCCCGCGGAGATGAAGCGCAGCGCCGCCTGGGCGCGCGGATCATCGGTGGTTTGCTGCATCAGCTTCACCTCCGCCAGTTCGGGCGCGCGGGTGAGCCCGGCCTGCATCAGCGGGATCAGCACGCCGCTGTCCAGATTGTCGCGATCTTCCGCGCGCCAGGAGTTCCAGGATTTGGAGACGACATCCACCTCGCCGCGCAACAGGGCGAGCGTGTAGGCCGAGGAGCCGTCATAGCCGCAGATGATCGACAGCTTCAGCCCTTCGGTTGCTTTCAGCATCGATGGATACTGGAAACTTTGCGAGGCGCGACCGGTGCAGCCGATGTTCGCGGGCCTGGTGAGCAGGTCGTCGATGGTGGTGATGTTGCCGCCGCGATGGCCCATGAACACGGTGTTCACCGGCGCGAAGCTGCCGATGTAATGCATCTTGCGCACGTCCCATTTGCCCTGCACCGGATCGAGCAACTGCACATAGGCGATGGTCTCGGGGAACAGCGCGATCATCGAGCCGTCCTGCGGGGCGCGATGATAGAAATAGGCGGTGGCCTTCGAGGCCGCGCCGCCGGGCATGCTCTGCACGATCAGGTTCGGATGGCCGGGAATATATTTGCCCAGATGCCGTGCGGCGAGCTGGGCATAGATGTCATAGGACCCGCCGGGCGGATGGCCGATCAGGATGGTGATGTCGCTGCCCTTGTAGAAATCCTCGACCGGATCGGCAAAAGCCGGTGACAGCAGGGCGAGCAGGCACAGCAGAACCCGGATCATGGCGCCTCTCCCACGTCGCGCACCGGGGTTTCGGGGCGGATGCCACCGCGCCGGCGCGCGAAGGTCTGCGCGCCGTTTTCCGCCCAGCCGCCGGTGGTCGCGCGCGCCGCATACTCGTCCCACAAACTGTCCCAGTCGCCAAGTTCATAGCCATGCCATGGGCTTTCGGGCGCAAGCCGGGGCAGCTCCAGCTCCTCCCAGATCGCCTTGGCCGCCTGCATGTAGCGCTGGGCCGGCAGGGCGAGCGGTGAGGTGGGGTGTTTGAGGGTGGCGTCGATCAGCATGGTCGAATCACCGCCGCCGCCGCCGGATTTCGGCCCGTGGCCGCCCGAGCGATAGGGCGTGATCAGCGTGTCGGCGCGCGGGTCGCAGCGATAGGCCATCGACCAGAACACCGCGTCGGCATTGTGCGGGTCGATATCCTCGCTGACCGCGATGACGATCTTGCCGCACTGTGCCTGCAATGTCGCCGCCCCCTCCAGGCCGCGCCAGATTTCGGTGCGCGGGGTGCCGCGGGCGAATTGCAGGAAGATGATCTTGCGGATGTTGGACAGCGGCTCGTGCATCACCACGCGGGCGATGCCCTTGATGTTGAGATGGTCGCGCAGATGCGACAGGAACAGCGGCTCATAGGCGACGCGCTTGATCAGGCTCGATTCGCTCGGCGTCACCTGGCTGATGATCGAGGCGAAGATCGGCGCGGCGCGATGGGTGATCGCGCTCACCCGCATCGACATGTTGTAGTCCTCGAGTGCCACATGGCCGTGGCTTTCGCCGAACGGGCCTTCGGGTTCCAGCAGGTCGGTGTCGATCCAGCCCTCGATCACGATCTCGGCGTCGGCCGGCACGTCGAGCGGGACGGTGCGCGCGCGCACGGTGCGGATCGGGCCACCCAGCAGGCCGCCGGCCACCGCCATCTCGTCGAGATCGATGGCCAGCTTCTGCGGCCCGGTGAACATGATCACCGGGGCACAGCCGATGACGATGGCGATCGGCATCTTTTCCTTGCGGGCCTGGTATTTCTGCCAATGCACATAGCCGCCCGCCCCCGACAGCCGGGTTGCCATGCGCACGCCCAGCCGATCGGGCGCCTTCAGCGCGGCGCGATAGGTGCCCATGTTGCGCACCCCGGTCTCGGGGTCGACGGTGATGCACAAGGTGGCGGTGAGATAGGGGGCGGCGTCGAAGCCGGGGGTGGAGACCGGCACCGGCAGCCCCGCCAGCCCGCCGCCCGGTGCGCCGAGCGCCTCGCCGGTGATCACCACCTGCTGGCACGGCGCGGTCTGGCCGGCGGGCAGCATCAGCGGGGCGATCGGCCGGGCGATCGCGGCAAGCCAGGCCTGTCCGATCTCGCTGGCGGGGCGGCCCATGCCGGCGGCATAGATCGCCTCGCTGCCGGCCATCGCGCCCACCACCACCGGCATGTCATAGCGCCGGCCGGCGCCATCGACGACGTTGGTGAACAAAAACGCCCGGCGGTCGGCCTCGGCGATGCCGCCACGGAACTGCCAGCGCACCAGCGGGTGCAGCTCGGTGTCCTTGTTGATCGCCCGGTCGATGCGGCGCAGCAGCCCGCGCGCCTCCAGCCGGTCCAGATGCTGGCGCAGATCGACGGGCGCGGTGATGTTGGTGCCGACCGGATCGGCCATTGCTTCCTCCCATCCGGACTGCCCGGCTTGTGTCATACAATATGACAGAATAGGCTGCGCGCGCAAAGGCGCGGTGCGGACCCGCGCGCATCCTTCGGGGGAAGCGGTTGGACCTGGTGTTGCAGAACGCGGTGCACGCGCTCGCCATGATCGCCGACCCGGCGCGCCTCGCGTTCCTGGCGTTCGGGGTGCTGCTGGGTCTTGCCATCGGCGTGATCCCTGGCATCGGCGGGCTGGGCGGCATGGCGCTGCTGATCCCGTTCACCTACGGCATGGACGCCACCACCGCGATCGCGTTCCTGATCGGCATGTGGGCGGTGACCGCGACGTCGGACACGGTGCCGGCGATCCTGTTCGGCGTGCCTGGCGCGATCGGCTCGGCCTCCACCGTGCTGGACGGCTTTCCGATGGCGCGACGCGGCGAGGCGGGGCGGGCGTTCGGCGCCTCGTTCAGCGCCTCGGTGATCGGCGGGCTGTTCGGCGCGGTGCTGCTGGCGGTCGCGATCCCGGCGTTGCGGCCGCTGATGCTGCTGATCGGCACGCCCGAACTGCTCGCGGTGTGCATCCTGGGCCTTACCCTGGTCGCCGCGGTCAGCCAGGGCGCGGTGCTGAAGGGGCTGGTGGCGGCGATCATCGGCGTGCTGTTCGCCGCCGTCGGCAACGAGGAACAGACCGGCGTGCTGCGCTGGACCCTGGGCACCACCTATCTGTGGGATGGCGTGCCGATCGAGTGTCTGGCGCTTGGCCTGTTCGCCGTTCCCGAACTGGTGGACATGGCGATCACCCGCACCGCGATCGCCCAGGCCGCGGCGCCGACCGGCGGGCTGATGTGGCAGCAATGGCGCGGGGTGCGCGACACGCTGGCCAACTGGCGGCTGGTGCTGAGCAGTGCGAGCATCGGCGTGGTGTTCGCCGCCATTCCCGGCATGGGGGCCGCGGTGATCGACTGGATCGCCTATGGCGCGGCGGCGCGCATGGTGAAGGGGGCGGCGAGCAGTTTCGGCACCGGGGATGTGCGCGGCATCATCGCCTCCGAGGCGGCGAACAACGCGCGCGAGGGCGGCAGCCTGATCCCCACCTTGGCGTTCGGCGTGCCCGGCTCGGCCTCGATGGCGCTGCTGCTCGGCGCGCTGATGGCGCATGACATCACGCCGGGCCCCAAGCTGCTGACCACCCAGCTCGATGTCACCTATGCCCTGGTCTGGAGCCTCGCGCTTGCCAACGTGCTTGGCGCCACCATCTGTTTTCTGTTCGCCAACCAGCTTGCGAAGCTGGTGACGATCCGCCCCGGCATTCTGGTGCCGTGCATTCTGGCGGTGTGTTTCGTTGGCGCCTACCAGGGCTCGCGCTCGTCGGGCGATCTGGTCGCGCTGCTGGGGTTCGGCGCGCTGGGCTGGGTGATGAAGCGGTGCAGTTGGCCGCGGCCGCCGCTGATCCTGGGCTATATCCTGGGAAAGTTGCTGGAAAAATATCTGTTCATCTCCACCCTGCGCTATGGCGCGAACTGGATCGAGCGGCCTGGCGTGGTGGTGATCCTGGTGATCGCGGTGACGATCCTGGTGTGGCCGCTGCTGCGCCGGCGCGGCGGCGGGCAGGTGCTCGCGCGCCCGACCGCAAGGCCGGCCGAACGCGGCTTCTGGATCGCCGCCGCGCTGTTTTTCGCGGCGGCGTTCGTCTCGGCGGTGCAATGGAAATTCGCCGCGCGGCTGATGCCGCAGACCGCCGCGGGCGCGGGGCTGCTGGTGACCGCGGTGGCCGCGGTCACGCGTGCGCCTGGCGTGGTGCATGGCGCGCTGCATGACCGGCTGGCCGATATTCCGCGGGCGGTGATGCTGCGTCGGGCGGGCGCGCAGGCGGGCTGGCTGCTCGGGCTGCTGGGGGGGGTGCTGGCGGTCGGCATGCTGCCGGCCTTGCTGATTTTCCTTGTTGCCAACATGATCATCGCCGGTGGCACCGGTTGGCGACCGGCGTTGAGGATCGCGCTGCCGCTGTCCGCTGCCATGTATCTGCTGTTCGTCCGGCTGCTGCATCTGCCGTGGCCGGATTCGCTGCTGGGCGACGCCCTGCCGGCGTTGCGCGCGGCCACCGGGCGATTGATCTGAAGGAGAGTTGGCCATGAAGATACGCAACAGCTTTCGCATTCCCGCCGGCATCGACGAGGCCTGGGAGGTGCTGAACGACGTCCCCCGCGTGGCGCGCTGCGCGCCGGGCGCGCAATTGCTGGAGGAGCGACCGGACGGGTCCTATGTCGGCACCGTCGCGGTGCGGCTCGGACCGGTGGCGCTGAGTTTCAAAGGTGTGTTCGCCTACAAGGAAAAAGACCTCGCGGCGCGGCGCGTGCTCGCCGAGGCGTCCGGCAGCGAGACCAAGGCACGCGGCACCGCGCGCGCCGATGTGGTGTTCCAGCTCACCGCCGATGGCGATGGCACCCGCGTTGAGGTGGACAGCGACGTGACGCTGGCCGGCTCGATCGCGCAATATGGTCGTGGCGCGGCGCTGATCCAGAGTACCGCGCAGGTGATCATCGACC
>DAHWBL010000212.1 GCA_027323595.1 Acetobacteraceae bacterium
GGCGCTGCTGTGGTGGGCGGTGCGCCGCGCCGGCATGCGCCTGGTGCTGCCCCGCCCGCGACTGACCCCGCAGGTGCGCGGCCTGATGCGACGCATGGCGCCAGGCCTGGTCGGGGCAGGGGTGGTGCAGCTCAACCTCGCGATGGACACCATCATCGGCAGCCTGCTGCCCACCGGCAGCGTGTCGCTGCTCTATTACGCCGACCGGGTGAACCAGTTGCCGCTCGGGGTGATCGGCACCGCCATCGGCACCGCGCTGCTGCCGCTGCTGTCGCGCCAGGCACGCTCTGGCGCGGAGGAGGACAGCCGCATCACCCTCAACCGCGCGCTCGAATACGGCCTGTTCCTCACCATCCCGGCGGCGGCGGGGCTGATGGTCCTGGCCGTGCCGATCATGACCGTGCTGTTCCAGCGCGGCGCCTTCGACCTCGCCCAGGCCGCCGGCAGCGCCCACGCGCTGCAGGCCTATGCGTTCGGGCTGCCCTGGTTCGTGCTGGCCAAGGTGCTGGTGCCCGGCTTTTTCGCGCGCGGCGACATGACCACGCCGGTCCGCTTCGCGATGATGTCGCTCGCGCTCAACCTCGCGTTCAACCTCACCTTGATCTGGCCGCTGGGCTATGTCGGCCTCGCGCTGTCCTCCAGCTTCGCCGCCATCGCCAACTGCGCGGCGCTGGGCTGGGTGCTGCATCGGCGGCGCCATTTCGTCGCCGACGCGCGCCTGCGCCGCCGCGTGCCGCGCATGGCGGTGGCGGCCGCCGCGATGATGCTGGCCTGCTGGGCCGCCAGCGCCCTGCTCGCGCCGCTGCTCGTCCCTCCCGGCGGTGGCCGCTGGCTGGCGCTGCTGCTGCAGATCATCGTCGGCGGCGGCACCTATCTGGGCACCGCCGAGGCGCTCGGCGCCATCGGCCTGCGCGAGATGGCCGCCACCCTGCGCCGCCGCCGCGTCACCCGCCGCGCCGGCGGTTGACCGCGGCGACGCGGCACCGGAAAAGAGCGCATGCAACGCATCTTCTCCGGTATCCAGCCCTCGGGCGTTCCCACGCTGGGCAATTATCTCGGCGCCATCCGCAACTGGGTGGCGCTGCAAACCGACCATGAATGTCTGTGGTGCGTGGTCGATCTGCACGCCATCACCGTCTGGCAGGACCCCGCGCAACTGCGCCGCCAGACCCGCGAAATGGCCGCCACCCTGATCGCCTGCGGCATCGACCCCGCGCGCCACATCCTGTTCCCGCAATCCGCGGTGCCGGCGCACGCGCGCCTCGCCTGGATCTTCAACTGCGTCGCCCGCCTGGGCTGGCTCAACCGCATGACCCAGTTCAAGGACAAGGCCGGCAAGGATCGCGAGGCCGCCTCGGCGGGCCTGTATGTCTACCCCAACCTGATGGCCGCCGACATCCACGCCTACCACGCCACCCGTGTGCCGGTCGGCGACGACCAGAAACAGCATCTGGAACTCGCCAACGACATCGCGCAGAAATTCAACCATGATTACGAGGTCAGCTATTTCCCGGTCATCGAGCCGCTGATCCTGGGTCCGGCCGCGCGCGTGATGAGCCTGCGCGACGGCAGCCGCAAAATGTCGAAATCCGACCCCTCCGACCAGAGCCGGATCAACCTCAACGACGACGCCGACACCATCGCCCTCAAAATCCGCCGCGCCAAAACCGACCCCGAGCCGCTGCCCGACGACCCCGCGGCACTCGATGCCCGCCCCGAGGCGCGCAACCTGGTCGGCATCTACGCCGCCCTGTCCGGCCAAACCGCGGCACAGGTGCTGGCCATCCATGGCGGGCAGGGGTTCGGCGCCTTCAAACAGGCGCTGACCGATCTCCTGGTCGGCTGCATCGAGCCGATCGGCCAGCAGGCGCAGCGCCTGCTCACCGACACCGCCGCACTCGACGCGATCCTGCGCGACGGCGCGGCGCGCGCCCGCGCCATCGCCGAGCCGATCGTCGATGAGGCCGAACGGCTGGTCGGGTTTCTCAAGGTCTGACCCACGCCGCTTGACGCGCCCGCCCGCCCGCGCTGTACCAGATCAAACAACGCGGACAGGAAGCGGCCATGAACGACCAGCCAGCCGACCACGGCACCGATGCCCTGCCGGATTGGGCGCCGGGCCTGAGCCGGATTCCCTACTGGCTGTTCCAGCGCCAGGACGTGGCGGACGCCGAACGCACCCGCATCTTTCACGGCCCGAGCTGGAACTATCTCGGTCTGGCCGCCGAGGTTCCAAACCCCGGCGATTATCGCTGCACCTGGGTCGGCGACACGCCGGTGGTGATGGTGCGCGACGACCACGGCGAGGTCCGCGCCTGGGAAAACCGCTGCGCGCATCGCGGCGCGCTGATCGCGGTGGAAAACCAGGGCAACGCCAAATCCTTCGCCTGCGTCTACCACGCCTGGACCTACGACCAGGCCGGAACCCTCACCTCGGTCGCCTTCCAGAAGGGCATCAAGGGGCAGGGCGGCATGCCCCGCGATTTCGACATCTGCCAGCACGGCCCACGCAAATTGAAAATCGCCGTGCTCTGCGGCCTGGTCTTCGCCAGCTTCGACCACGCGGCGGTGCCGCTGGAGGAATATCTCGGCGAGGCGATCGTGGCACGGGTGCAGCGCGTGTTCCTCGGCCGCACCCCCAAAATCCTCGGCCGCTTCACCCAGGTCCTGCCCAACAACTGGAAGCTCTACGCCGAGAACACCCGCGACAGCTACCACGCCTCGATCCTGCATCTGTTTTTCACCACCTTCAAAATCAATCGCCTCGGCATGAAGGGCGGCATCATCGTCAACCACCATGGCGGCTGCCACGTCAGTTGGTCCTCCAACACCCAGCCCAAGGCCAGCGCCGACGATTATTCCGGCCTGCGCGCCGACAGTGGCTACCAGCTCGCCGACCCCACCCTGCTGCGCGGCTTCGACGAGTTTCGCGACGACGTCACCTTGCAAATCCTCTCGGTGTTTCCAGGCTTCATCCTCCAGCAGATCCAGAACGCGCTCGCGGTCCGCCAGATGGTCCCGCGCGGGCCCGACAAGGCCGATCTGCACTGGACCTATTTCGGCTTCGAGGAGGACACGCCCGAACAAACCGAAGTGCGGCTGAAAATGGCGAACCTGATGGGCACCGGCGGCTTCATCTCAATGGAGGATGGCTGCGTCGGCGGCTTCGTCCAACGCGGCATCGCCGGTGCCGCGGACCAGCAGGCGCTGCTGATGATGGGCGGCCACGACGCCGACAGCCAGGACAGCCGGGTCACCGAAAGCTCGATCCGCGGCTTTTGGAAAGCCTACCGCGCCGCCATGGGCATTTGAGAAAACCGGAGCATCCAACACATGGATCAGCACACCACCATCGCGCGCGCACAGGCCGCCCAGGCCCGCTGCATCGACAACAACCTGCTGGAGCAATGGCCGGATTTCTTCACCCAATCCTGCCTCTACAAAATCACCACACTGGAAAACCACACCCTCGGCCTGCCCGCCGGCCTGATGCACGCCTTCTCACGCGCCATGCTGGTCGATCGCATCACCGCGCTGCGCCAGGCCAACATCTATGAACGCCAGCTCTATCGCCACATCATCGGCCTGCCCGCCATCCTCGCCACCGAAGCCGACGGCCGCGTGCGCAGCGAAACCCCGTTCCTCGTGGTGCGCATCCTGCGCCAGGGCGAAACCGACCTGTTCGCCACCGGCCGCTATCTCGACCTGTGGGACCTAGGGGGCGAAAACGCGCTGCTCGCCGAACGCATCGTGGTGTGCGACAGCAGCCGGATCGATACGCAGTTGGCTTTGCCGCTTTGAAAAAGTGATGCGTTGATTAGGAAGGAAGGGTGTTCTTTTTTGAAAAAAAGAACCAAAAAACTTCTATTTTTGCTCGCGGGTGTGGCGCTACCTTGACCGTACGGTCGAGATGTTCGTTCGCGCCGGCAGCCCAAATTTCAAAAGTTCTTTGGTTCTTTCTTTCAAGAAAGAACACCCTCCCCTAAAGCGCCCCACCCCGCCGCCCAGCCATCGCCCCCAGCCGCAACCGCAGCGCGTTCAGCTTGATGAACCCCTGCGCGTCCACCTGGTCGTACGCGCCCTGGTCGTCCTCGAAGGTGACGTGCTTCATCGAATACAGGCTGTTCGGGCTCTCGCGGCCGATCACCGTCACGTTGCCCTTGTAGAGCTTCACGCGCACCACACCGGCAACCGATTTCTGACTCTCATCGATCAGCGCCTGCATCATGCGCCGCTCGGGGCTGAACCAGAAGCCGTTATAGATCATCTCGGCATAGCGCGGCATCAGGCTGTCCTTGAGGTGCGCTGCCTCACGATCCAGCGTGATGCTCTCGATGCCACGATGCGCGGCGAGCAGAATCGTGCCACCCGGCGTCTCATAAACACCGCGGGACTTCATGCCGACGAAGCGATTTTCCACCAGATCGAGCCGGCCGACGCCGTTCGCCCGGCCCAGCTCGTTCAGCCTGGTCAACAGGCTGGCCGGCGACAGCGCGACGCCATCGATGCTGACCGGATCACCATGTTCGAAGCCGATGCTGATCACCGTCGGCTGATCGGGCGCGTCCTCGGGGCGGATGGTGCGCTGATACACAATCTCGTCGGCTTCCTCGCCAGGGTCCTCCAGCAGCTTTCCTTCCGAGGAGGAGTGCAGCAGGTTCGCATCCACGCTGAACGGCGCCTCGCCGCGCTTGTCGCGCGCGATCGGAATCTGGTGCGCCTCGGCGAATTCCAGCAGCCGGGTGCGGCTGGTCAGCTCCCACTCGCGCCACGGCGCGATCACCTTCACATCCGGCTTCAGCGCGTAATAGGCGAGCTCGAACCGCACCTGGTCATTGCCCTTGCCGGTCGCGCCATGCGCCACCGCGTCCGCGCCCACCGCCTCGGCGATCTCGATCTGGCGCTGGGCGATCAGCGGCCGGGCGATCGAGGTGCCGAGCAGATACTGGCCTTCATAGAGCGCGTTGGCGCGAAACATCGGGAAGACGAAATCGCGCACGAAGGTCTCGCGCAGATCCTCCACGAAAATCTGCTTGATGCCGAACATCTCGGCCTTGCGCCGCGCCGGCTCCAGCTCCTCGCCCTGGCCCAGATCGGCGGTGAAGGTCACCACCTCGCAGCCATAGGTGGTTTGCAGCCAGCGCAGGATCACGCTGGTATCAAGCCCGCCGGAATAGGCCAGAACGACCTTTTTCACGTCCCTGGTGCGCATCGCCGCCTCGGTCACTTTGCCTGTGTCGGCATCGGACTAGCGAAGCGGCGCCGCCAGGACAAGGCCGGGCCGGCGCGGGGCAGGGCGGCAGGGCGCGTTTTATTTGACAATCACGCCGTCCGGGCCGACCCTGCGCGCTTCCGAGGGGTGTCCCGTCAAGGGGCTGAGAGGCTGACGGCCGCAAGGCAGCGCAGCGACCCTGAAACCTGATCCGGGTCATGCCGGCGGAGGGACGGGCCGGGCGAACACCCCCCAAGCCCCCTTCTGCCATAGGGGCCCGCTTCCGCCAAAGGGGAGCGTCGATGACATACCAGCAAAAGCCAACCGCGGTGACTACCGGCCCGATCGCGGGCTCACGCAAAATATACCTCGCGCCGGACGGCCACGACGACATCCGCGTGCCCTTCCGCGAGGTCGAGCTCGCCGCCACCGCCAACGAGCCGCCGTTCCGCCTGTATGATACCTCCGGCCCGTTCACCGACCCCGCCACCACCATCGATCTCGAAGCCGGCCTGCCGCCGGTGCGCGCCGCCTGGATCGCCAAACGCGGCTTCGAGGCGATCGCCCCGCGCGC
>DAHWBL010000380.1 GCA_027323595.1 Acetobacteraceae bacterium
TTGGTCCAGCGCGCGGTGTCGGAAATATCGCTGCCGATGCCCGCGATGGTGTTGCACGCGGCCAGCCCGCCCAGGGCAGCAAGACACGCGAGCAGCACCAGGATTTTCGCCATCGTTCCCCCAAACCCCGCCGAGTCGCGCTCGGCCAGCCTGGAGCATGCCAAATTTCGCGGCCCGACGCATCCCCCGCGCGGCGACAACACACGAACGACAGCCACGCCGAGGCTGGTCTAGGCGGCCTTGTCCTCGATCAGATGCCGCGCAAGCAGATCGACCAGGCTGGCCAGCCCGCCGTCCCATTTCCAGTGCGCCTTGCTCTCATCCATGGTCAGCCGGCAGTTGGAACACGACGATACCATGGTGGCCGCGCCGGTCTGTTCCACCTGGTCCATCTTGATGCGAAAAACCTTGTGGCGCAGCGGCGCGGCGCGGCCGATGGCCTGCACGCCGCCACCCCCGCCGCAGCACCAGCCATCATTGCCCGCAGGCGTCATCTCGCGAAAATCGGTGGCGAAGCCGTCCAGCAATTCGCGCGCATCATTGGTGGCGCCGCCGCGCCGGGCGATCTGGCAGGGGTCGTGAAAGGTGATCGATTCAGCCATCGGGCTGAACCGGAATTTGCCTTCGCGCTTGAGCCTGGCGAGATATTCGGTGATGTGCAGCACTTCGTACGGCAGCGCGTGGCCCAGCATGTTGGCCGCCGACCAGCGCAGCACGCCATAGGCATGGCCGCATTCGGGCACGATGACGATGCTGGCGCCCACCGCGCGCGCGGCCTCGTTCACGCGCGCCACCATCAGCTTCGCGATGTCGGGCTTGCCGGCGAGATAGCCGAAATTGGTCGCCTCATAGCCGGTGCTGCTGAGAGTCCAATCCACCCCCGCGTGATTCAGCAGCTTTGCCATCGCCGCGACGGAATCAGGATATTTCATCAGCTCGATGGAGGACACCGTCAGCAGCACCTCGGCGGGGGATCGGTCGAGATGGATTTTGGTGTCGAATTCGTCGGCGATCCAGTCGAGCCGTTCGGCGAGCTTCTCGGCGGTGACGCCAAGCGGGCTGCCGTGATCGCGTGAGGCATCCGCGGCGGCGAGCAGGTCCGCCGGGCCAAGACCCGCCTTCACAAAGCCTTGCCGCGCGACGCCGACGATGGCGGCGATGTCGATGCCCATCGGGCAGACCATGGTGCAGCGCCCGCACATGGTGCAACTGTCGAACAGCAGTTCCTCCCAGTCGCGCAGGTCGGCTTCGGTGATCGCCGGCGCGAAGCCCAGCCAGGATAACGGGAATTTCTGATGTCGCCAGGCCTTGGCGATGGGAAACAGCTTGTAGGCCGGGGTGTGGCGCGGATCGCCCGACGCAACGTAGAAATGGCACGCCTCGGCGCATTGGCCGCAATGCAGGCAGGCCTCGACATAGGTCGCAAGCGCGCCCTCGCTGTGCGCCATGAAGCTGCGCACCGCGGATTTGACGTCGATCGGTGGTGGGCTGGTTTCGCTCATGGCATCACCTCACCCGTATCCGGGTCAATTCCGCGCCGGATGGATCGAGCACATGCACCGCGCACGCGATGCATGGGTCAAAGCTGTGGATGGTGCGCTGGATTTCGAGCGGCCGCTGCGGATCGTGCAAAGTGTGGCGGTCCATCAGCGCCGCCTCATAGGGCCCGGGCTGGCCGGCCG
>DAHWBL010000391.1 GCA_027323595.1 Acetobacteraceae bacterium
CCGGTCTCGGTGGTCGGCGCGCCGCACCCGCTCATCACCGCCCCCGCCCCGGCGGCACCCGCCGAACCCGTCGCCCCACCCGTCGCGGTTCCTTCCATGCCTGCCATCATCACCCCGGCCACGCCCCCGCCCGGCGCCAGCCACTAATCCATGTCGGCCACCACCCAGAGCCCGGACCCGTCCGGCGCGCGCGCCCTCGACGGGCTCAATTTGTTCATCGCCAACATCCAGACCGCCTTCGGCCCGTTCGTCGCGGTCTATCTGTCCGGGCAGAAATGGACCCAGGTCGAAATCGGCCTCGCGCTCAGCATCGGCACCATCGCCACCATGCTCAGCCAGCTCCCCGCCGGCGCGCTGGTCGATGCGATCGCCGACAAGCGCCGCGCCGGCGGCTTCGGGCTGGTCGCCGTCGCGGCGGCCTCGCTGCTGACCGCGGTCTGGCCGGCGCGCCTGGCCATCGCCGTCGCGCAGGTGCTGCACGGGTTCGCCAGCTGCATCATCGGCCCCGCGCTCGCCGCCATCAGCCTCGCCATGGTCGGCCACGCCGCGCTGGGGCCGCGGCTGGGGCGCAACGCCCGCTACGGCGCGATCGGCAACGGCGTGGCGGCGCTGCTGATGGGCCTCGCCGGCAGCCTGATCTCGGAGCGCTCGGTGTTCATCCTCGCCGTCGCCTTCACCCTGCCGGCGCTGGCCTGTCTGCCGTTCATCCCGCGCCTGCATGTCCGGCCCATGCCAACCGCCACCGCCGCTCCCCGCGCGCCGGTCTGGCGGGTGCTCGCCACGCCGACGCTGGCCAGCTTCGCCGTCGCGATATTCCTGTTCCACCTCGCCAACGCCGCGCTGCTGCCGGTCGCCTCGGTGCAGCTCACCCGCGCCGCCGGCGCCTGGGGCGGGGCGCTGGTCGCCGCCTGCATCGTGGTGCCGCAGGCGGTCGTGGCGGTGATGTCGCCCTCCGTGGGCGCCTGGGCCGACCGCTACGGCCGCCGCCTGGTGCTGATCGCGGGCTTCGCCGCCCTGCCGGCGCGCGCGCTGCTGTTCGCGCTGTTGCCGCCGGCCCCCCTGGTGATCGCGCTGCAGGCGCTGGACGGCATCAGCGCGGCCACCTTCGGCGTGCTGGTGCCCCTCGTCGCCGCCGACCTCACCCGTGGCACCGGGCGCTATAACCTGCTGCAGGGCGCGCTCGGCCTGGTCGCCGCGGCCGGTGCGACCCTCAGCACCGCGCTCGCCGGCTTGATCGCCGACCGGCTCGGCACGCCCACCGCCTTCGCGCTGCTCGCCCTCGCCGGCATCGCCTCGGTGCTCACCATCGCGCTGACCATGCCCGAAACCCGCGACATCTGACCCGCCTGTCCCACCCCCCCGGCTTGCTGATAGGATCGTCCCTCACCATCAGCCCAGGAGTGCCCGCGCGTGCCCCGTCGTCTGCATCTGTGCGCCTTCATGCGTCCGGTCAGCATCCACACCGCCTGGTGGCGCTATCCGGGCGCCGCACCTGACGCGAACACCAGCTTCGCCCATCTGAAGCACTACGCGCAGACCCTCGAACGCGGCCGCTTCGATGCGTTCTTCATGGCCGACCACATGGCGGTGCTGAACATGCCCATGGCCGCCCTGAAGCGCAGCGCCACCGTCACCTCGATCGAGCCGCTGACGCTGCTGCCCGCGCTCGCCGCGGTCACCGAGCATATCGGGCTGATCGCCACCGCCTCCACCACCTTCAACGAGCCGTACCACATCGCCCGCAAATTCGCCTCGCTCGACATCGTCAGCGGCGGCCGCGCCGGCTGGAACGTGGTCACCACCTCCAACCCCGACGCGGCGCTGAATTTCGGCATGGACGACCATATGGAACACGCCCAGCGCTACCGCCGCGCCCGCGAGTTCTATGAGGTCGTCACCGGATTATGGGACAGTTGGGCGGATGACGCGTTCGTTCGCGACGTCGATGCCGGCGTCTATTTCGACCCCGACAAGCTGCATGTGCTCGACCATCGCGGCGAATATTTCAAGGTGCGCGGCCCGCTCAACGTCGCCCGCCCGCCGCAGGGCTGGCCGGTGATCGTGCAGGCCGGCGCGTCGGAGGCCGGCCGCCAGCTCGCCGCCGAAACCGCCGAGGTGATCTTCGCCGCCGGGGGAAAGGTCGAGGCCGCGCAAGCCTTCTACGCCGACATCAAAAGCCGCATGGCCCGCGTCGGCCGCGCCCCCGACCAGCTCAAGATCCTGCCCGGCGCGATGGTGATCCTGGGCGGCTCGCGCGCCGAGGCACAGGAGAAGAAAGCCCTGCTGGACAGCCTCGTGCATCCCGACAGCGGCGTCGCCTCGCTGTCCATCGCGCTGGGCTGCGACGCCTCGGGCTTCGACCTCGACGCGCCACTGCCCGACATCCCCGAAACCAACGCCTCCAAATCCGCCCGCGACCGCGTGCTCGCCTATGCCCGCGCCAACAACGCCACGGTGCGCCAGCTCGCCGCCATGGTCGGTGCCTATTCCGGCCCCACCTTCATGGGCACGCCGGCATCGGTCGCCGACGAGATGCAGCACTGGCTGGAATCCAGCGCCTGCGACGGCTTCACCATCCAGTTCCCCACCGTGCCGATGGGGCTCGACGAATTCGTCGACCAGCTGGTCCCCGAACTGCAACGCCGCGACATTCTGCGCCGCGAATATGAGGGCCGGACCTTGCGCGAAAATCTCGGGCTGAGCCGGCCGGGCAACCGGTTTTTCGCCTGAGAGCACATCGCCCCGCTATCGGTGCGCGAGAAACCCCAGCACGGCGGCCTGGAATGCATCGGCGACCTCCAGATGCGGCACATGCCCGACGCCCGCGAAGGTCACCAGCCGGCCATGCGGAACCGCGGCGATCACACCGCGCGCGGCGTCGGGAATGGTCGGCATCGCCGCCCGCCGCTCGGGCGTGGCGAAGCCGGCGAGCGGGGCGGAGCGGTCCGCCTCGCCGACCAGCAGCAACACCGGCGGCGCGAGCGTGGCATACAGATCAACGACCGGATTGCGATAGATCATCTGATAGGTCAGCGCCGTTGCGCGAACAAAACGCTCATATTCGCCCGACAGCGCGACCCGCATGCGCCAGGTCACGAACGGCTCGTAGTGCTCGGGCGGCAGGATCGGGAAGTAATGCGCGACGAACGCGCGATAGGTCGCGGCGGTGTAACCGCGCTCGCTCGCCTGCAATGTCGCGGTGGTCTGCGGCGCGATATGGGCGCGGTAGTCGATCAGACCGATCGGGTCCTCAAGGACCAGTTGCTCGACCCGCTCGGGATGGATGCTGGCCAGCCGCACCGCGAGCATCCCGCCGGTGGAATGACCCAGCACGGTGATGCGCCCCACCGACAACGCGTCCGCCAGCGCCATGGTGTTCGCGGCAAGCAGCTCGAAATGATAATCGATGTCCGGCTTGGAGGATTTGTTGAAGCCGATCTGGTCGGGCACCACCACGCGAAACCCCGCCGCGCGCAGCCACGAGATCGGGCCGGACCAATAGGAGCTGTCGAAATTCTTGCCATGCAGCAGAAAGACGACCCGCCCGTTCGCCGCCGCCACGGGCGGAAAATCCATGTAGGCCATGCGCACCGCCTGGCCTTCATTGACCAGCGGCAGAAAGCCGACCGGGCCGGGATAGGGCCAGCCTTCGAGACCGATGCCGAGCGGCTGATCGATGCCGATCCCGGCCGGGGCCGTATCGGCGGGCGCGGCGTCGCTGCGGGCGGCTCCGCCACCGACCATGGCGGCGGCGAGCGGCAACCCGAACAATTGTCGCCGGCCTGGCTGGTCATGGGTGTCGGGCAGGGGGTGGGACACGGGCGCTCCGATCCTGGGGCTTCGCGGGACCATGCGGTCGCGATCCTGCCCAACAAATTTAATGGTCCTCCGGCATAACCGCTCTAAGACATCGCAACCACCCCCGCGTCACCTCGCAACCACCCCCGCGTCAGCTCAAGGATCATCGGCATGACCAGGCCTCCCGTTCGCATCGCCGTCTCCGGCGCCGCCGGCCAGATTTGCTACGCGCTGCTGTTCCGCATCGCCGCCGGCGACCTGTTCGGCCCGGACCAGCCGGTGCGGCTGTCCCTGCTCGACCTGCCGCAGGCGCAGGGCGCGGTCGGCGGCGTGGTGATGGAGCTGGAGGATTGCGCCTTTCCGCTGCTCACCGACATCGTCGTCACCGACGATCCGGCCACCGCCTTTCGCGACATCGACGCCGCCATGCTGGTCGGCTCGCGCCCGCGCACGAAGGGCATGGAGCGGCGCGATCTGCTCGCCGCCAACGCGGCGATCTTCAAAACCCAGGGCCGCGCGCTGAACGAGAACGCCAAACGCGACGCCAAGGTGCTGGTGGTCGGCAATCCGGCCAACACCAACGCCTGGATCGCCACCCATTTCGCCCCCGATCTGCCACGCGGCGCCATCACCTCGATGATCCGTCTCGATCACAACCGCGCCGCCACCCAGCTCGCCGCCAAGGCCGGTGTTGGGGTGGACGAAATCGAGAAGCTGGCGGTCTGGGGCAACCATTCGCCGACCATGTTCGCCGACTGGCGCTTCGCCACCGCGCGCGGGCGCCCGCTGCCGACGCTGATCGGCGACGACGCCTGGTATCGTGACCGGCTGATCCCCGAGGTCGCCCGCCGCGGCACCGCCATCATCGAGGCGCGCGGCGCGTCCTCGGCGGCATCCGCGGCCAACGCCGCGATCGACCACATGCGCGACTGGTTCCACGGCAGCGACGGCCGCTGGGTGTCCATGGGCGTGCCGTCGGACGGCAGCCACGCCATCCCCGAGGGCATGATCTGCGGCGCGCCGATGACCTGCGCGGACGGAACCTATCACCGCGTCGAGGGGCTCGGCTTCGACGGTTTCGCGCAAACGATGCTCGACCGCACGGTGGCCGAGCTGGCCGAGGAGATGGCGGCGGTGAAGGAACTGCTCGGCTGACGCCAAATCTTGCGGAGCGCGCCCGTTCGCGGTTCGCGGGATTTGGTATGCGCGCGGGTTGGCTGGGCAGCGCGCGCGAGACCAAGCGCCCATACCATGTGTCGCGCTCAGGCAGACATGGTAGGAGCGCGCCGCCGCCGGCCTACCGCCCCGACTCGAACGCGCGCAGCAGCGCTGGCTGCGCGCCTTCGAGGCGCAGCACGGCGGCCGGAATCACCACCGGCTCCTCGCAGGCCTGCACCACATGCGGCAGGCCGACCTGCACCGCCAGACCGCCGCCTTTCGCGTCGAGCCACACCATCATGCCCGGCGGGCCGTCGCCCGCCAAGTCCTTGAACGCCTGTTTGCACTCGTCCAGATCGTCGCGCTTGTCCTCGCCGGTGCCATATCCGGCCAGATACAGATCGAACAGCCGCCTGGACGCCAGGGTCACGATCTTGCTGCCGTCCGCCTGTTCCTCCAGCGCCACGGTGCCGGTCAGGCTCGGTGGCAGCAGCCTGGTCCAGTCAACCGGGCGGCCGGTGACGAGGTCGTAGACGATCGAGAAGGTGGCGGCGTCGGGATGCGCGGCGTCAGCGCAATACCACGAATCGGTGATGGCCAGGCTCAGAAAGCCTGGCCCGCGCATCGGCGCATCCACAGAACGCTGCCAGTCGCCGCCCTTGCAGGTCCGGGCTGCTTTCACCACCGCCTGGTCCAGCCGCTTGAGGGCGGCGTTGATGCGCCGCTCGGCCGCGTCAGCCGGATCGGCGATTTGCGGCATCGAAGCGATGGTTTTAAGCATCGGCGGTGGCATCACCAGCCGCTCCGGCCGATCGGCCGCCATCGCCGCCCCGCTCGCGCAGCCCCAGGCAAGCGCCAGCGCCAGGCCCAGCCGTCTCATCGCCGTGCCTCGAACCGCGCCGTGCCGGCCACAGCCTCACACGCGTTGTTGCGGGCAGATGGCGCCACGGCCGGCACCCACGCGGCGAACGCCGCGGTTTGAATGATCATCATCGTCGTCGTCCTGATGGGCGAGTGCCCGCCACGCCGTGTTACCAGCTTTTGCCCGGTCACGCCCGCGGAGTGCGCAGCGCCTCCCCCAGCGCCTCGATCACCCCGGCCCAGTCCCCCGGCGCGGTCTGCCGGAACAGCCGCAGCGACGCATACCACGGCGTGCGATCCCCGGCGTCGGGCAGCCAGCGCCAGTCCGGTACCGCCGGCAGCAGCAGCCAGGTCGGCACCCCCAGCGCCCCGGCGCAATGGGCCACCGCGCTGTCGATGCTGATCAGCAGATCGAGATTGGCGAGCACCGCCGCGGTTTCCGCCCAATCGGTAAGCCCGGCGGAGAGGTCGATCACGCCCGGCATCGCGTTCGCCTCGCCGCCGCGCGGCCCGACCTGCAACGACACGAAACACGCCCCTTCCGGCGCCGTGAGGCCGGCCATCATTCGTTGCGGCAGGCTGCGATGTCGGTCATCCTGGTGGCCGGGATTGCCGGCCCACACCAGCCCGATCCGCCGGCCAGCCGGCAGCCGGCCCGCCCACGCCGCCACCCGCGCCGGGTCCGCCCGCAGATACCCTTCGGCCGCCGGCACGCTGCGCGGCGTGGTGGCGAACAACCGAGGCAGGCTCATCTGATCCACCCACAGATCATGCGCGCCCACCGCCGCGCCTCGCACCACACACGGCGCCACCTGCGCGAGCAGCCCGGCCAGCCCCGCGTCGCATTCCAGCCGCACCGTCGCGCCGCGCCCCGCCAGCAGCGGCAGATAACGCGCCAGCATCAGCGCATCGCCCAGCCCCTGCTCGGCGGTCACCAGCAGGCTCTGCCCGGCCAGCGTTTCGCCACGCCAGCGCCGCGCCGGGTCCAGCGCGGGGCGCTGAAAATCAGCCGCGAAATCAGGGTGATGCCGCCGCCATTCATATTCCGCCCAGCCCTGCGTCCAGTCCCCCACCAGCAGGCAGGCGATGCCGTGCGTCCAATGCGCCTGCGCCAGCCCCGGCTCCAGCCGGATCGCCGCCGCGCACAGCTTCGTCGCCTCCGCCCACTGCCCGGCGCGGATCAGCAGGTGCCCCAGCGCCGCGAGCGCCGCCCCCGAGCGCGGCGCCAGCGCCACCGCGGCGCGCCCATGCCGCACCGCGCCCTCCAGATCGTCCAGGTCGAGCAGCGCGTTGGCCAGATTCTGCTGCGCGTCCGCATGCGTCGGCGCGAGCCGCAGGCAGCCGCGCAGCGCCACCGCCGCCCCGGCCGCATCGCCCAGCCGCGCCAATGCCGAGCCGCGCAGAAACCAGGCCGGCGCCTGGCGCGGATCGAGCGCGATGAGCTGGTCCGCCAGTTGCACCACCGCCGCGGCCTCGCCCTGTCGCAGCAGCGTCTCGGCCAGCGCGGTCAGCGTGCCCGGATGGTCCGGCCGCGCCCGTGCCGCGCGCAGCAGCAGCCCGCGCGCCTCCTCCAGCCGCCCGCGCCGCAGCGCCAGCGCGCCGGCGAAATACAGCGCCGCCGGATGGTCCGCCTCCCGCGCCAGCACCCGCGCATACAGCGGCGCCGCATCCTCCAGCCGCCCGTCCTGATGCAGCCGCGTCGCGTCCGCCAGCAGCGCGGTGGTCGAGGATCCGGACAGCGCGTTCATGCCGCCGACAATGCCCGCCAATCCTTACCCAATGATTGACGAAGCCCCGCCAAACCCGCATGCGCGCACCAACGACAACCGGCAGGGCGGACAAATCGACATGCGCATCGACACGGACGTGGCCATCCCCACCAGCGACGGGCTGGTGCTGCGCGCCAACATCTACCGCCCCGACGCCGCCGGCCGCTTCCCGGTGGTGCTGGTGCACGGCCCCTACGGCAAGGACGTGCATTTCGCCGACGGCTTCACCCGCCAGTGGAACCGCCTGCTGGAGCTGCATCCCGGCCTGATCGATGCCGGCTCCTCCGGCCGGCACCTGCGCTGGGAGGCGGTGGACCCCGAGCGCTGGGTCCCCGCCGGCTTCGTGTGCGTGCATATCGACAGCCGCGGCACCGGCGCCAGCCCCGGCCATATCGACCCGTTCTGCCCGCGCGAGACCCAGGACCATGTCGAGGCGATCGGCTGGGCCGCCGACGCGCCCTGGTCCAACGGCCGCGTCGGGCTGCTTGGCATCTCCTACTACGCCATCAACCAATGGCTCGCCGCCGCCGCCCGCCCGCGCGGCCTGTTCGCCTTCGCCCCCTGGGAGGGCGGATCGGACCATTATCGCGACTGGTCGCGCCATGGCGGCATGCTCAGCCACGCCTTCCTCGCCGGCTGGTGGGACAGCCAGATTCTGCCCAACCAACACGGCAACGCGGCCACCCATTATCGCGACCGCGCCACCGGCCGCCCCAACACCGGCCCGGCCCTGTCACCGGGCCTGCTCGCCGGCAACCGCGCCCGCTACATCGACGAACTCGCCCGCCACACGCTGGACGACGCCTGGCACCGCGAACGCAGCCCGGCGCTGGAGGCGATCACCGCCCCGCTGCTGTCCGCCGGCAACTGGGGCGGGCCTGGCGTGCATCTGCGCGGCAACATCGAGGGCTGGCAGCGCGCCGGCAGTCCGCGCAAGTGGCTGTCGATGCACGCCGGCACCCATTATGAGAGCTTCTACCTGCCGGAATTCATCGCCACCCAGCAGCGCTTCCTCGGCCATTTCCTGCGCGACGACGCCAATGGCTGGGAGCACGAACCGCCGGTGCGCCTGACCATCCGCGACCCGCGCGGCGATTTCCGCCGTGCCGAACAGGCATTTCCGCCCGTCCGAACCGTCATGCGCGACTACGCGCTCGGCGCCGGCCTCACGCTCGCGCCGGCCGCCCCCGCCGCCGGACAGATCAGCTTCGCCGCCGATGGAACGGGGCTCGATTTCACCACCGCGCCGGTCAGCCAGGACACCGAATTCACCGGCTTTCCCGGCCTGCGGCTGCGGCTGGCATCCTCCACCACCGAGGCCGACATCTTCGTCGCCTTGCGCGCGCTCGACCCCGCCGGACAGGAATGGATCATCGAGGGCGCGCATGAGCCAAGCCCGATCGCGCGCGGCTGGCTGCGCGCCTCGCACCGCAAGACCGACCCCGCCCGCGCCATTGCCGGCCGCCCCTGGCACACCCATGACGAGCCCTGGCCGCTGACGCCTGGCGAATGTGTCGATCTGGACGTCGAAATCTGGCCGACCAGCGTGGTGCTGCCGGCCGGCTGGCGGCTGGTGCTGACGATCGCGGGCCGCGACCCCACCGTTGCCGGCGCCCCCGGACGCATCCGCCACGACCACGCGCCGGACCGCGCCGCCGCCAGCGGTGCCACCATCACCCTCGACCTCGCCGGCTGCGCGCTGCGCCTGCCCTGCATTCCCCCCGGCTGAGGCTGGTCGTGGTTTCAGCTGTAGCGGCGCATCAGCTCGACCGCGGCGCGCCCGCGCGCCACCTCGCGCCACAGCGGCCAGGCCAGCAGCACGAGCAGCAGCGTGACGCCATGGACCCAGGGCAGCAGGCTGGGGTAGCTGCGCCCCGCCACCGCGCTCGCCGCGAGCGTCGCCGCCGCCACCAGGGTCAGCCCCAGCGCGATGAACATCAGCCATCCCATCCGCGCGTTGAGCGCCCGCCGGTCACCGTCCCAACGTGTCTCGGGCGGAAACTGGGTGAACTGCCCGCTCACCCACACGATGCGGAACATCACCAGCCCCATCCCCACATCGACCAACCGCACCAATTCGAGCATGTCCCGCCGTTCCTGTCCGATCCGCCGCGATGTTGTCGCCAGATCGCGGTGCTGCCAAGCGCGCCCGCATGGCAATCGCGGGAGTGCCGCATGGGCTGGCGATGTCGTCGCGGCGCCTCGCGGTCGATCGGCAAAAAAGCTTCACCACCAATTTCGGCCGGCGCGAGGAGCTACCTCCTCAGCCTGCTGATCGCCGAGGCGCTGTTCTACCGGCTGCTGCGCTGATCGCGGGCGAGCGCAACCAAC
>DAHWBL010000398.1 GCA_027323595.1 Acetobacteraceae bacterium
GGCGCCACCCAGGCGAGCCTGTCGGATTATTTCGACAATTGGTACAGCCGCGTCGATCAGGCGCAGTCCAGCCAGCCGCACTGGATGACCCCGCTGGTCACCGTGACCCCCCGCCTCGAAGAAGAGGTGCGCACCGATTTCTATTATCAGCGTCTGGGCAACGGCTTCACCGTCGCCAATTACGGCAACGGCAAGGGCCTGGAGCTGATCCCCTCGACCACCGAGGAAATCATCATCAACGCCCCCACCTACACCCAGCGCTGGGGCGAAAAGCCGATCGCCAATGCCTCGGGCTTCAACGACTGGCCGTTTCTGCTGATCAAGCAGCGTCTGGCCAGCGCCAACGAGGAGAACGGCAACTACATCCTCACGGCCTTCCTCTCGGTGCAGGCGCCGATCGGCATTCCGCGCTTCACCAATGACGCCTGGGTGATCACGCCCACCATCGCCGGCGGCAAGGGCTGGGGCGATTTCGACATCCAGGAAACCCTGTCGGCGGCGATGCCGACCAATTATTCGTCGATCCTGGGTACCGCCATCACCTCCAACACCACCTTTCAGTATCATCTGCTCAACGTGCTCTGGCCCGAGGTGGAGGTGAACTGGACCAACTGGGTCGGCGGGCTGCGCACCGGCAAGAACCAGGTGTTCATCACCCCGGGCATCATTTTCGGGCGCTTCCCGATCACCGATCGGCTGAAGCTGATCGTGGGTGTCGGCTATCAGGCCTCGGTGGCGCCGAAGCTGACCACTGAGCCGGTGCTCACGCCGCTCTATAACAATGCCTGGATTGCCACCACGCGCATCACCTTCTGAGCACCGACACCGCCCGCGCGATGGCCACGCATCCACCCGGATGCGTGGCCATTGTCGTTTTCAGGGCCGGTCGGCAGCCGCGCCACAGTGATGAATAAATTTTCAAACCAAGGCCGATTTCATCGAACTGCAACGCAACTGACACTGAAGCATCATCGAGCCTGCGTAGGTTCCGCCCCGCCTAACCAGGGGAAAATGCAATGCACGCGCGACGAATTTCACTCATCACCCTTCTCACCGCGACGGCTCTGACCAGCACCAATGTGACCGCGATGGCGCAGACCGCCACGCCGGACGCGCAGATCCAGTCGATCGAAAAGCAGATCAAGCTGCTGCAGCAGGAGCTGGGCAAGGTTCGCCAGGACCTGTCGGCCCGCGACGCGCAGGTGAAGGCCGCCCAGCGTGACGCCGCGGCCGCGAAGGCCGATGCGGCCGCCGCGCGCACCGCGCCGGCCGCCCAGCAGGCAGCACTGCCGGCGGTCTATGGCGCACCCGCGGACGCGGTCATCGTGCCGGTGACCACGTCGGGTTCGGGCAAGATGCAGATCGGCGGCGTGACCGTGACCCTGGGCGGGTTCCTCGAAGCCGCGGGCATCTACCGCTCCGCCAACCTCGCCTCGGACGTGAACTCCGCCTTCGGCGCGATCCCGTTCAACCAGTCGCCGCAGGCGCATATGAGCGAGTTCCGCTTCAGTGCCCGTCAGTCCCGCTTCTCGCTGCTCGCGCAGGGCCAGGTCACACCGACCATGCTGGCGAGCCTGTATTTCGAGGCTGACTTGCTGGGTGCCGCGCCGACCGCGAACTCGAACGAAAGCAACAGCTACACCCCGCGCGTGCGCCAGATGTTCGCCTCGGTGGATGACAGCTCCTCGGGCGTGCATCTGCTTGCCGGTCAGGCATGGAGCCTGCTGACGCTCACCAAGAACGGGCTCACGCCCCGAACCGAACTGATGCCGCTCACGATTGACGCACAATACGTTCCCGGGTTCACCTGGGCCCGTCAGCCAGGTATCCGCCTGACCAAGGAAATCGACACCAGCACCAACGGCAACTTCTGGTTCGGCGCCTCGATCGAGAACCCGCAGACCACCTTCGGCAACAACGCCTATCCGAACGGCACCGTCACCGCTTTCCTGCCCGGCACCCCCGGCGGGCTGTTCTTCAGCGGCACCAACTACTCGGTCGATGCCGCCCCCGACCTCATCCTCAAGGCTGCCACCGACCAGAGCTTCGGCCATTTCGAGGTCTATGCGATCGGCAGCCTGATGCGTGATCGCGTCTCGGTGGTCGGTTCGGGCAACAACAACATCACGCCTGCCGGCGGCATCGGTGCCGCGACCTACATGCCGATCGTCAAGGGCCTGCTCGACCTGCAGGCCAGCACCCTGATCGGCGACGGCATCGGCCGCTACGGCTCGGGCGGTCTGCCCGATGCCACCATCGCCTCGAACGGTTCGGTCAAGCCGATCCCCGAAATCCAGGCGCTCATCGGCCTGGTCGCGCATCCGACCCCTGCGGTCGATATCTATGGCTATGTCGGCACCGAGCACGAGAGCGCCTCCTACTTCAACTCCGGCGGCAAGGGCTACGGCTACGGCAACCCCGCCTACGTCAACAGCGGCTGCAACATCGAGCTGAGCGCGCTGAGCTGCGTTGGCAACACCTCGGGCATCACCCAGGCGACCGTCGGCTATTGGTGGAACACCTACAAGGGTCCCTATGGCACGCTGAAGAACGGCATGCAGTATTCCTATACCCGCCGCGACACCTTCCAGGGCGTCGGCGGCGCGCCGCACGCGGTGGACAACATGGTGTTCGTCTCGCTGCGTTATTATCCGTTCAACTGAGCCGCACGTTCCGCGGGAAATGGGGGCCGCCGGGAAACCGGCGGCCTTTTTTCATTCCAGCCGCAGCGCCGCGAACAACGGCAATTTCGCCACCGCCAGCAGCAGCGCGAACACCACCGCGGCGCCGGCCGCCTGCGCCACCACCACCGCGGGCAGTGCCGCCATCGCGACCCCGCTGACCGCCAGCCCCGCCGCGATCGCGCTGTCGAGCAGGGTCGAGAGCAGCAGCCACAGGCTGGGCCGCGTGCCGAGCAGGTGCCGGCGCGCGCGAATGGCGTAGACCACTGCCTGGGCGGAAAACACCAGCGACACGAAGGCGAGGGCGCGGACCCGCTCGGGGTCGAGCCCGAGACGATAGGTGCCGACCAGCACGAGCGCGATGCAGAATCCGAGCTGCGCGAGCCCGAGCACCACCCCCGCCACGGTCAGCGCGCCCACCCGCCAGACATTGGGCAGCGGCGCGCCGGCCACATTGTCGGTGGTGAGCGCCATCGACAGAAAATCACCGCTGATCAGGATGATCACCATCGACAGCGGGGTCAGCAGCGCGTGCCCGGTGACCACCAGCCCGACCAGCAGCAGGAACAGCGCGACGATCTTTTTGGTGATGGAGTTCAGCGTGTAGCTCTGGATTCTATGAAACGTACGCCGGCCCTCCTCGATCGCGGTGACGATGCCGCCGAGGCCGGGTTCGGTCAGCACCATGCCGGCGGCGGATTTGGCCACGTCGGTGGCGGTGAATACCGCGATGCCGATCTGGGCCTGGCGCAGCGCCGGCGCGTCGTTGGCGCCGTCGCCGCACATGCCCACCACGTGGCCGGCCTTCTGGAAGGCGGTGACCAGGGTGAATTTATCCTCCGGCAGAACCCCCGCGAACACCGCGAAATCCCGCGGGTGCACGTGATCGGGGATGGCGCCGGGTGGGCAGGTGGGGCCGTCCAGACCGATCTCGTCGGCGACGATGCGCGCGGTTGCCGCCGCATCGCCGGTGACCATCACGGTGCGCACGCCCAGCACGCGCAACTGCGCGATGAGCGGCGCGGAATCCGCGCGCGGCGGATCGCTCAGCGCGATCAGCCCGACCAGCGCCGGCGCGCCCGCGCCCGCGGCCACCGCCAGAACCCGAAAGCCCTGGCCAGCGAATTTCGTGATCGCCGCGGTCGCCTCGTCGGGCAGCGCGGCAAGCCGGCCGATCGCCGCGGGGGCACCCTTGGCAATGCGGATGACAGCACCGCCAGCATCCTGGGCGCGCGCCTCGGCCATCTTGCGCGCCGGGTCGAATGCAGTGAATTCGAGCAGCCGCGGCGCATCGGACGCCCGCAGGTCGGCGGCGGCGCGGCGCACCGCCAGATCGACCGGGTCCTGCCCGCCATCGGAGCTGGCCAGCGCCGCGAGGCCGAGCAGCCGGGCATCGTCGAAGCCCGGCGCCGCCCACAGCCCGGTGACCGCCAGCTCGTTGCGGGTCAGCGTGCCGGTCTTGTCGGCGCACAGCACATCCATCGACGCCGCCTCATCCACCGCCGACAGCCGCGTCGGCAGCACGCCCTTGGCGGCGAGGGCGCGCGCGCCGATCGCCGCCGCCAGGGTGAAGCTGGCCGGCAGCGCCACCGGGATCGCGCCGAGCAGCGCGGTGAGCACCAGCGGCGTCATCTCGGTGAGCGGCAATTTCAAAAAATAGGCGTAGGCGCCAAGGGCCGCGATCACCACGGCGCTGAAGCCGGCGAGGTTGCGCACCACCCGCAGCACCGATTTCTGCTGCGAGCTGGTGACATGCGCCCGCCCGACCAGCTCGGCGGTGCGCCCGAACCTTGTGTGCGCCCCGGTCGCGCGCACCTCCGCCGTCGCCTCGCCGCGGCGCACCAGCGAGCCGGCATAGGCGTCCATGCCGGCGGCGGCCTCGATCGGCACGGATTCGCCGGTCAGCATCGACTGGTCCAGCAGCACCTGCCCGTCGAGCAGCCGCGCATCGGCCGCCACAACCCCGCCGAGCGACAGTTTGATGATGTCGCCGGGCACCAGCTCGGTCGCCGGCAGCACCTGCCAGGCGCCGTCGCGGCGCACCGACACATTGAGCGCGAGGCGGGCGCGCAACGCCGCCAGCGTCGCCTGCGCGCGGCCTTCCTGCACCAGGCCGAGCACCGCGTTGAACGCCAGCAGCAGCGCGATGATCGCTGCCTCGATGCGTTTTCCCAGAGCCAGTTCCAGCAGGATTGCGGCTTCGAGCATCCAGGGCACCGGCGCCCAGAATTTCTCGATTATCAGAAGCAGCCGGCGCGGTCGAAAGTCGGGCATCTCGTTGGCGCCGACCTCGGCGCGACGGGCGGCGGCCTGTGCGTCGCTCAATCCGGCCGGCGCGTCGGTGGCGGTCGCTGAAACCTGCATCGGCGGCCCCTGTTGTGTCTTCCAGGCTATTCGCGGCGCAGCACCTGGTCGGTGATGAAGCTGGACAGGCCGTGCGCGCGGAAGCTGGCGAGCAGGCCCGGCTCGTCATATTCGTCGCGCACCCAGTCGATGAAGGAAAGCCGGCCCTCGGCCTGGCGTGCATAGAGCGCGAAGAACGCATCGAGGATGCCGGTGCGGCTGCGGCTGAAATGGCCGAAGCGCCAATGCAGCTGCGCCATCGCCTGCGCCGCGGTGCCGCCGTTGAACAGGATGAACAGCCCCGAGGCGAGGCCGGCGCGGTCCGCACCCGATTTGCAGTGGATCAGCGCCGGCTCGACCAGGGTTTCGCAAATTTTGGCGAAGCGCAG
>DAHWBL010000408.1 GCA_027323595.1 Acetobacteraceae bacterium
CACCGGCACCGCCAGCACCACCGGCAGCGCGGCGGCGATGGCGCGGCGGACCAGCACGCCCTCCTGGCGGATGCGGCCATCCAGCAGGGTGAGGCTGTCATCGAGGATGCGGTCGATGTCGATCGCGGTGGCGGCGCCGCGATCGGCCCGGCCGAACACGCGAATATGATCGATCACCGTGGCGATCCGGTGCGCCTGTGCCTGGATCAGCGCGAATTTGGCCTGCGCGCGGGTGATCTCCGCCGGGGTCGCCCGCAGCGCATGGGCGCCGTTCTCGGCGGCGATGGCGATGGCGCCCAGCGGCTGGTTCATCTCATGGGCGATGCCCGAGGCGACCTCGCCCAGCACCGCGAGCTTTTCCATCTGGCGCAGCCGCGCGCGGGTGTTGGTCTCGGCGGTGATGTCGGTGACGCAGCCGGCCACGAGCATCGCCCCGTCGCGGGCGCGCTCGAAACAGACCTCGGCATAGCGCACCACGCGCGGGTTGCCGTCGGCGTGGGTGATGCGCACCTCGATGACGCCGCGGCCCTGGGCGCGCACCTGCCGGCGGAAGGCGGCGAACAGCTCGCGGCTGGCCGCGTCCATGGTCTGCATGAAGCGCTCGGAGCTGGCGCGCAGTTCGTCCCAGGCGCCGCCGCTGATGGCGCCGGCGGTGCGGCTGAGATAGCGGCGGTGGCGGCTGCCGTCGGCGGCCAGGCGATCGACGAAAATGGTCGCCGGCACGACCGTCAGGATGCGGTCCAGCTCGGCATAGGCGGCGCGGTCGTCACGGCTGCGCAGCAGGCTCAGCACCAGGGCGGCGAGCAGCACCGCGGGCACCGCCCCGCAGGCCAGCAGCAGGTCCAGCAGCGGGCCGGTCAGAATGGCGCGCGCATCATCGAGCGGCGCCACCACCACCAGCCGCCAGCCCCGCGCCAGCCCGATCGGCGCGTAGGCGAGCAGCGCCCGGCGCCCGTCCAGCATCACCCCGTCCGGCGGCGGCGCGCGCGGATCGATGCTACGCGCCCAGGCAGGGATCATCCGGCCGACGAAGGCGCCGCCATCGCGTGAGCGGGCGACGATGCGCTGGTCGGCATCGGCGATCGCGCCATAGGCGCCGGCGGCGAAATGCTGGCCGGCCAGCAGGGCCGACAATTCGGCCGGGTCGAGCAGGTAGTCGATGATCAGCCCCGGCCCTTGCCCGGCCGCCGACGGCCCAGGAACCGAGATGGCCAGCATCGTGCGGTGAAAGCGGCGGCTGGTGAACAGGCTGGACACCTCCGGCCCGCCGCTGGCCAGTAGGCGGGCATGCGCGGCCACGACCGCGGGGTTGAGATCGCCGGTGCGCGCTGGTGGCGCAGCACCCGCGTCGTCCGGCGCGGCGGCGCGGGTGGTGAAGATCGGCGCCCCGCCATCGGCGCGGCTGAGCCCGATGATGCCCCCCAGGCTGGCGGCGACCGCGACCGCCTCGGGCAGCAATGCCCGCGGCCCGGCATCCGGCCCGGCGGCCGCTGCCGCCCCGGGGCGCAAGCTGGGCGACAGCGCGAGCACCTGCGCGGCGGTGCCATACAGCCGCAGCCGCGCATCGACGGCGAGCGCGGCGGCGGCGGCGGAATCGACCAGATGGGCCTGCAGGCCGGCGCGATAATCCAGCCAGCCACGCCAGGCGGCGAGCCCGCCGATGCCGCAGGACAGCGGCAGCGCCACCAGCAGCAGCAGCGCGAGCACCCGCGTCGGCCCACGCGCGGCGCCCGTCGCGGTCATGCCCCCGGCCCCCGCGTCACCGGCCCCCGCGTCATTGGCCCCGACGATCGCGCCCCCCGACGATCGCGCCGCGCGGTGACATCGGTGAAAAATATGCCGGTCATGCCTTCAAAAAACTCCGCGACCAAAAATCCGGCTGAGTGATGCATTGGCCTTTCTTATTCAACCGCCACGATGAATCTTTCACCAATATCGGCCGTGCGAGCATGAGATTTCAGCGCGCAACGTCATCGGCTGGTGAGCGCGTGGCGGCCAGCCCGCCCCAGGCGGCGGCACTCCGGATCAGCAGGCAAACCAGCAAGGCGGTGCGCACGGCGGCGGGCTCCGTCGAAAAAAGTTAGGCGCGCGGAGAACCACGGCGCGGCGATGGCGGTCGCCAGGAATGACGGCAATAGACGAAAAATATGTGAAATCACGATCACTGCCTTTGCGCACGCAAAGCACCCGAGGGTAATTGTTAAATGAGACATGAAATTTATGATAGAATAATTTGGTCTCTGTTTGTTGTGGAATGCACGATACAAAACAGGACAATTCCCGGAAGAAATAATTTTTTGTTGATTATTTCGAGCTTTTTTTGAACCGTTCTTTCGTTGCAAATAACGTGCGAAAATATTTCTTGAACAATATGCATGAAATCAGGAAAGATTTTCCCATCCGTGCGTTAACGTCCCGACAACCGCAGCACCCCAACCTTTGTCCGCATGCCATGTTGACCGTCCCGCTCCGCGCGCCGTCTGCCGGATTGCCCCATCTCACCCCCGCCCGCGACACGACGCGCCGGCGGCTGGTGGTTGGCATTCTGGTGTGGGGCGTGTTGCTGGCGGCGGCGACCGGGGCCGCGGCGGTGGCCTGGGAGTCCTGGAACCGTGCGCGCGCCGGCTACGAGGTGCGGCTGCGCGAAACCGCGCGCACCGCCGCGCTGACGCTGGACGCCCAGCTCTCCGCCTATGAGGCGGCGGCGCGGATGCTGGCCTATGCGCCGCAGCTCCAGCCCGGCGGCGACCCGGCCAGCCTGTATGCCCAGGCCCGCGCGGCCGGGCTGGCGATCGGCGGCTGGCTGGTGGTGATCGACATGACCGATCCGGCGCAGCCGCAGCTGCTCAACACCCGCGCCCGCCGGGTCGAGCATTCCCTGCCCGAGACGTTGGCGACCCGTGCCCGGCTGCTCCAAACCGGGCGGACCGCGGTGTCAAATCTGTTCACCCCGCCCGGTGCGGGCGTGCCGCACGTGATGCTGTCGGTGCCGGTGCCCGGGTCGATGCCGCCGCGAACCACCGTGGATTTCGTCGTCGAGGCATCGACGCTGGGACAGTTGCTGGCGCGCCAGCAACTGGAAAACGGCAGCTACGCGCTGCTCACCGACGGGCATCATAATGTGGTGGCGCGCTCGATCGGGCCGCCGGATGATGTCGGCCGGCACATCGACCGGCTCGACCAGATGGTGCTCGACGGAGATGAGGGCACTGGTTCGGGCACCACCAGGGACGGCAAGCCGGCGCTGTTCGCCTGGCGGCGTCTGGCGATGGCGCCGGGATGGCTGGTGTCGGTGGTGGCGCCGGCCGATGCGGTGTCGGCGGTGGTGGGCGGGCCGCTGCGCGGGGTGCTGCTGGCCGGTGGCGGGCTGAGCACGGTGCTGCTGCTGGTGCTGGCGGCGATGTGGCGCGGCCGCCAGCAAGACCGCGCCGCCTATGCCGATCTGGATCGCGTGCTGGCCAATGTGCCCGCGGCGATTTTCGTCGATCGGCTGCGCCCGGGCGGTCGCCGCGAGCGCCAGTTTCTCAGCCGCGGGGTCGCCCGGCTGGCCGGCTGGAGCTGGGACGAGCTGCGCGCCGCGCCCAACTCGGTCCTGCGGCTGATCGACCCGCAGGACCTGCCGGCCTACCGCGCCTATCGCCACACCGTGCTGGAGCGCGGGCAGGGCAGCGTGGAGGTGCGGCTGCGCGCGCGTGATGGCGGCTGGCGCACCCTGCGCAGCGAGGAAAGCTGCTTCGAACGCGGGCCCGACGGCAGCATGCTGGTCGCCGGCTGCGTCATCGATGTCACCGACGCGGCGGCGGCGAAGGCGCGGATGCACCAGATGGAAAAGCTCGCGCTGCTGGGCGAGGTGGCGACCGGCATCGCCCATGAGATCAACCAGCCGCTGAGCGCGATCGGCATGGCCGCCGAAAACGGCGCCCGCGCGCTCATCGCCGCGCCGCCGGGGCTGGCGCGCGCGGCGGAGAAATTCGATCTGATCCAGGTGCAGACACAACGGATCAACGCGGTGATCACCCATATCCGCAGCTTCGGGCGCAGCGGCGGCGAGGTCGGGCCGATCGACGTGGCCCGCGTCATCGCCGACACCGCCAGCCTGCTGGCCGGCCGGCTGCGCCAGGACCGCGTGGTGCTCACCACCGATCTGGCCGAGGCGCTGCCGAAGGTAACCGGGGTAGCGGTGATGCTGGAGCAGGTGGTGATGAACCTGATGGTCAACGCCGCCGACGCCTACCGCGCGCACCCCGATCGCCAACCGCGACCGCTGGTGGTGCGCGCCGCGGTGGTGGATGGCGCGCTGCGGATCACCGTCATGGACCGGGCGGGCGGCATCCCCCCCGAGATGCTGGGGCGGATTTTCGATCCGTTCTTCACCACCAAGGCGGTCGGCGAAGGCACCGGCCTGGGGCTGTCGATCAGCCTGGCCACGATGGCCTCGATGGGCGGACGGAAGGACGCGGCCAACCACGACGTCGGCGCCCGCTTCGACATCACCCTGCCCCTGCCCCTGCCCACGCCCGCCGACCCCACGCCCGCACCCGCCGGTTGCCTGATGTCGCCAGGGCCGGTATGAGCCCTACACCAACCCGGCCAGCCCGGCGCCGACATAGCTCAGCGGTAGAGCAACTGATTCGTAATCAGTAGGTCCACGGTTCAAATCCGTGTGTCGGCACCAGTCTTTCCAATCAGTTATGGTAAAATAGAGCGGCCTCTGATGCCGCAACGCATGCTTGGGGCATCGCTGGGGCATCACAATTGACCCGATAGAACCGGACGGAACCGGACAACGAGCGGCGATGTCACGCCACCGCCGTTTCCCCCTCTTGGCGTTCCGATGGTGGAGTTTGACGCGAGCGGGTGTGCCCACCCGGCGGCAGGCGCAGATTGGCCACGATCGTCCCGGTCACGCACCATTCGCACCGCGCGCTCTCGCATCTCAGGAGAAAATTTGTCCGTCGTCGGACTTGTCATTGCTCCAACCCATTTTGGAGTTGGAGCCTCCGGCAAACCCGGGGCGGTTCAATCCAGAAAATTCTTTCTCAACCTTGCATGCCGCCAGCAACATCGATGGATATGTGAGTCACCTCATTTCCATCGCTCGTCTCGCGCCCAAGAAGACGTATCGCTTCGTCAATCCTGCAAAGTGGCAGGAAATGCGAGCACAGGGATTCAAGCTCCCCCGGCCGCCGCCGGCGGATGATATCAATCGCAAGTTCAATCGATCGCCATCCAGCGCTCAGCACGCCGACAAGCTGAATTTCTTTGAACACGATCTTATCCGAAAACAAACCCTCGACCGCCCGCTTGCCCTTCAAGCCAGCAAGGACAATACGACCGCCGCGCCGGACCATGTCGATTGCGTCAACGATTGGCTGGGTTGAGCCTGCGGACACCTCAAGCACGACATCCGCGAGTCTGTCCCCGGTCAACTCTCGCACGCAGTCGACAGGGTTTTCGGTGCTCACATCGATCGTTGCGGTGGCACCGAGCATCCGCGCGAGCGCCAGGCGCTGGGTATCCGCGCCAGTGCCGGTGACAATGATCGTTGTGGCACCCGCCGCTTTTGCCGCGACCACCGCCAGCAAGCCGCGTTGGCCGGGGCCCTCGATCACCACGGTCGAACCGATGCCAACGCCGCCAGCCTCGTATATCCAGCGCACCGCGTTCGACAGCGGGTTGAACAAACTTATGACTTCGCCAGGAATATCGCTTGGCAAGCGATGTACCATCGCACGCGGGTGCAGATACATATGCGACGCATAGCCGCCCCACAGACCTGGCTCAACCGAGGTGCCGGTGTAAAGCCCGTAGCCCATATCGCGCTCGCAGCGCGTATAGGCGCCCTGCACACATTGCGTGCAATGGCCGCACGGGATCACCGGCTCGATTGCGACACGATCACCCTCCTTCACCTGCCACCGTCGCGCGGCATCCTTGCCGACCGCCTCGATCCAACCGATGACTTCGTGGCCGGGGATGATCGGCATGCCCCCGCCCCAATCTCCGAGGTGGCCTTGCCATTGTTCGTAATCGGTGCCGCACAGACCGCACACCTCCACCCGCAACAGCCCCTCGTCGTCGCCGATCTGTGGTAACGGCAGTTCCCGAAACTCGAATGCGCGCGGTCTCGCCAGGACCGCGGCACGTGCATATCCCGCCCGGGGACGGGCCGCGGCGTGCGCATTCATGGCGTCACCACGTCAGCAAATTCCGCGGCATAATGTTGCTTCAGCTCGCGCTTGAGAATTTTCCCATAGGCGTTCTTTGGCAAGTCATCGACGAAGCGAAAATAGCGCGGCTTCTTGTAACCAGCGAGATTTTCCTGGCACAGCGCGATCAGACTGCCTTCCGTCACCGCCGCATTCTCTCGCGGTCGCACCAGCGCGAGAACCGACTCGCCCCAGAGCCGGTCGGGGATACCGATCACCGCAACCTCGACCACGTCGGGATGCAATGCCAAAATCTCCTCTACCTCGCGTGGATAGATGTTGGCGCCACCGCTGATGATCATCTCCTTTTTCCGGTCGAGCAGATAGAGGTATCCGTCCTCGTCGAACCGCGCGAGATCACCGGTATGATAGATGCCGCCCTTGAATGCCTCCGCCGTCGCCACATCGTCTCGCCAGTAGCCTTTCATCACCACCGGGCCGGTGATGCACACCTCGCCGATCTCGCCAACCGAAACCGGCCTTGCGTTCTCATCCAGCACCGTGACGCTGATGCCGGCCCGCACCTTTCCGGCCGACGCCAGCCGCTGCTCGATGCGTGGGTCTTCGCTCAACACGTGATCCTGGCGCTCAAGCATCGAAATCGTCATCGGGCTCTCGCCCTGCCCATAGATCTGACAGAGCATCGGCCCCCATTGGCGGATCGCGCGCTTCAGGTCCTCGACCAGCATGTTGGCGCCGCCGTAGCCGATGAATTTCAGCGACGACAAATCGAATCGCGCGATCGCCGGCGACCGCAACAGCATGGTGATCATCGTCGGCGCGACGAACGCGATCTTGCTCACCTTGTGTCGTTCGATCAGACCAAAGATATGCTCCGGATCAAAGCTCGGGGAATCATTGATCACCTGGGTCGCACCACCAAGCGTGATCGGCAGCATCCACAACCCGCTGCCGTGGGTAAGCGGACCGGCATGCAGGACCATGTCCTGCGGAAGCAGCGGATAGACCTCACTCAAATAGTGATCGGTCATAAAACGAAGATTGCCGTGCGTGACCATCGCACCCTTTGGGCGGCCGGTCGTTCCGGATGTGTAGAAGAACCAGCACACATCCCCCTCCGCAGTTTCCGCATCCGCGTCATCCGGCGCGCCCGCGGCGAGCAGATCATCATAGCAAAGCGTGTCCGACGCTCCGCCATCAACGCCGATGAAGCATGAGACCTCCGGCAACTCTGCCCGCACCGCGGCCATCCCGTCCGCGAACTCCTTGGTGAACACAACGAATTTCGCGCCCGAATGGGCGATAATAAACTGGTATTCGCGCGGATGAAGCCGCGCATTGATCGGCACCACAACGCCACCTGCCTTGAAGCTGGCGAACATCGTCTCCATCAGTTCGGGACAGTTGCGTTGCAACACCGCGACCCGATCACCCTTGGCCAGCCCCATGCTGCGCAGCGCACTCGCCAGCCGGTTTGCCCGCTGGTTGAACGCACGAAAGCTTCTCTGCTGGCCCTTATAGATGACCGCGATGTGCTCTGGATGGCGCGCGGCTGCGGTGGAGAGAATCGATCCGATATTCATGCTGGTTCACCTGGCTTTGAGACGTTCGTCACGCTGAGATGTTGCCGATAGGCCTGTGGATCAGCGAGCATCTGCGCGCGATCGCCGCGATGGACGATTCGACCCTTGTTCATCACAAGAAAATTTCGGCCCACGCGCAATGCGAAGCCGAGGTTCTGCTCGACCATCAGCACCGAGCACCCTTGCGCGCTCAGCAACTCAACAACCCTGCCGACTTCCTCGACAATCTTTGGACTCAGCCCTTCGGAGGGCTCGTCCATGCAGATCAGGTCCGGGTTCTGGATCAGTGCGCGGGCGACAGCGAGCATCTGCTGTTCTCCACCCGACAGATAGCCGCCACTGGCACGCCGCCTTTCTGCCATCCACGGAAAAATCTCGAATATCCTGTCGATATCCCACTGCCCAGGGCGCGCCTTGCGGGATGCAAGCGCGAGATTCTCCGCCACGGTGAGGGTGGGGAAAATTCGATGCCCCTGCGGAACCCAGCCTATGCCACGCCGGACGATCGCGTGGGTCGCCAGGCCTGCTATCGGCTCACCACGAAAATGAATCGTTCCTCCGGAGGGAACCGGCATTCCCAGAATCGTCTGTAGAGTTGTGGTTTTTCCCACACCGTTGCGTCCGAGCAGAACCGTGATGTCGCCTTCATCCAGGCTGAGCGAAACACCTTGCAGAATATGGCTGGCGCCGAAGCGAACATGAAGGTGCTCAACCTCCAGAAGCGGGCGGTGGCTCATTGCGGGGCCTCCACCTGGCCGAAATAGACCTCCGCCACGCGCGGATCGGCCTGCACCTCACTTGGCGAGCCCTCGACCAGGACACGCCCTTGGTGAAGTACCGAAACCGAATCGGCGATCGCGAACACCACGTCCATGTCGTGCTCGACGATCAGCAGCGTCAATGTGCGCGGCAACTGCGCCAGCATCGCCACCATCGCCTGCGTCTCGGCCGGCGACATGCCCGCGGTTGGCTCGTCGAGCAGGAGAATGCGTGGCTCTCCGGCCAGTGCAATCGCGATTTCAAGTTGCCTATGCTCACCATAGGCGAGATCGCACGCCGCAACGTTGGCGCGACCACAAAGCTCCAGCCGTCCGAGTATCGCGTCCGCCTCGTCATCGATGTGACTATGGCGCCCCGCACCAGCAAGTATCCGGCTACCCATGCGTCGGCGCGCGAGGATTGCCAGGCGCACATTCTGTCGCACGTCCAATCCCGGAAAGATGGCGTTGCGCTGAAAGGTCCGCGTTACCCCGCGCGCCCACATCTTATGCGGCGGCAGGCCCGTCACCTGCTCTCCATCGAGAAGAACGCGACCCGATGTCGGGCGCAGCTGCCCCCCGATGATGCTGAAGAAGGTGCTTTTCCCAGCCCCGTTCACGCCGATGATGGCGCGGCGCTCGCCGCTCGCCACTGACAGTGTGACACCGCCGAGCGCATGAAACCCACCGAACGATTTCCAGATTTCTTCGACTGCAAGCTGGCTCACGCCACACCTCGGCGCAACCGCTGCCAGCCACGCCCTGCCAGGCCGAGTATTCCGTCGCGCGCGATGGTGATCAGGACGATGAACAGCAAGCCCAGGAACAAGCTCCAATATTGCGTGTAGGAGCTCAGCCAGTTTTGCAACATTATGACCACGCCCGCACCGATCACCGGACCCACCAAGGTTCCCGCTCCGCCGACCAGCACCATCACAAGAACCGAGGCGGATTCCGTCCAGTGCGCGGAATCCGGAGCGACAAAAAAGTTGAACTGTGCGTTGAGAATTCCGGCAAATGCGGCAAACCCTGCGCCGATCACGAACACCGCCAACCGGTATCCACGCACGTCAAAGCCGATGGCGCGCATCCTGCGCGGGTTTTCACGAATGCCCGCCAGAACCTCGCCGAACGGAGAACCAACGATGCGGCGCATCAGCATGAAGCAGATGACGAACCCGACCAGAACAGTGTAGTAGATCTGGAGTCGTGAGCCCAGCACATGCGCACCGAAGAACGTTGCGGCGGGAATATTGAGGCCGTCGGAGCCACCGGTCAGCCAGTTCCAGCGATAGGCAACCGAATAGATCATCTGCCCGAATGCGAAGGTGATCATCAGGAAGTAGAACCCAGAAAGGCGGATCGACAACCAACCAATCGCAACAGCCAGGACCATCGACACGACGAGCCCGATGACCGTGGTTACCACCAGTTCGTGGGTCAGGAATTTCGCAGCCAGCCCCGCGGCGTAGGAGCCCGTTGCGAAGAAGGCCGCGTGGCCGAGCGACACGAGCCCGGTGTATCCGAGCAGCAGATCCAGGCTCATGGCAAAGATCGCGAAGATCATCACCTCGATCACAAGCGACATGATGTAGGGCGGCAGACCAAACTGTGGTGCGACGACGAGGCCAACGAGCACCGCGGCACCGACGCTCCACCCGAGGCGCCGCGCGACGGCGCGATCTGCCGGTGCTGTGGTCGCAATAGCGGTTGTTTCGGCCATGGTCAGTCCGCTTCCTCGTCCGGAAGCCGAAGCGAGCGAACCAGCAAAGCGGTTGCCATCACCATGAAAATTATGAAGCTGGCGAGTTGTGGAATCAAAGCCTTGCCGTAGGTTTCCGAGAAACCGATCAACAAACTGGACCAGAATGCACCAGTGATGTTGCCAAGTCCGCCGACCACGACGACGATTAATGTCGTGATCAACACATCAAAATCGAGTCCGGGGTAGGCACCAAGCAGGGGCGCGCCGAGCGCCCCGCCCAGTCCCGCGAGCGCGGCGCCAAAACCAAAGGAGACCGTGAACAGGCCAAACACGTCAAAACCCAGACCACCAACCATGAAGCGGTCCGATACCGTGGCGCGGATAAGTGCGCCGATCTGTGT
>DAHWBL010000415.1 GCA_027323595.1 Acetobacteraceae bacterium
GCCCAGACCGCGCAGAATCAGCGCGATCGCGTCGGTGCCGTTGGCGCAGCCGATGGCGTGCGCGCTGCCAAGCCAGGCGGCGAATTCGGCCTCGAACGCGGCACCTTCCTTGCCCAGAATATACCAACCCGATTCCAGCACCCGCGCGATCGCCGCATCGATCGCCGATTTGTGCGCGCGATAGGCCGCGGCCGGATCGGCCTGCGGCACCAGCAATGGCGGCATCGTGCTCGTGCTCATCTACAGATAATCCGCAAATCGGGTGCGAAACCATTCCAGCGATCGCGCCAGCCCCTCGTCCAGCTCGATGCGCGGCGCCCATCCGGCGCAGGCGCGAAACGCGCTGTCATCGGCATGGTAGCTGCCGATGTCGATGCTCGCCCGGTCGGCGGGAAACTCGCGCGTGGTGAAATGCGCGGTCGGCAGGTTTGGATGTTCTGCTGCCACACGCACGAGTTTTTCCGCGAGGTCATGCAGGCTGATCGGCGCGCTGCCGCCGATGTTGAAGATGCGCCCATGACAGCCCGGCCGCAGCGCGGCCAGGATGAACGCCTCGGTCACGTCATCCACGTAGGTCAGATCACGCAACTGCGCGCCGCCCCACACCTCGAACGGGCGGCCTTCCAGCACCGCGCGTATCCAGATGCCCAGAAACGTCTGCCGCGCGTCGCGGATGCGCAGCCGCGGGCCATAGCAATTGGTCAGCCGCAACGCCACCACCGGGCGGTGATGCACCCGGTTTTCCAGCATCCAATATTGCTCGCCGGCGAATTTCGACACGCCGTTCGCATCCGGCGGCGCCACCGGGTGGCTCTCATCCACCGGCAGCCGCAGCGGCCGCCCGTAGAACTGGCGGGTGGAGGCATGCACCACCACCGCGTCGGGGGCTGCCTCGCGCGCGGCGTTGATCAGCCGCACCTGTGCCACCGCGTTCACCGCGATGTCGGCGAGCGGATCGCGCTGGCCGCCCATATGCGAGGTCTGGGCTGCAAGGTTGAAGATCACCTCGGCACCTTCGCACAACGGCCGCAGGTCGATCTCACGGATGTCGCCGCGCACCAGCTCCACGCCGCTGCCGGCGAGGTTGGCCGGGTTGGCGCCGCCGCCGAACAAGAACCCGTCGAGTGCGACCACCCGCGCGCCGCGCGCGGCCAGCGTGTGGCACAAATTGGCGCCAAGGAACCCCGCACCGCCGGTCACCAGCACGCGCCGGCCGCTCCAGTCATCCTGTGTCATGCGGTCCTTTTCGCCCCCGAATGCGGCGGGCGCGTGGTCATGTGGTGTCGTCATTTTGCCGATCGTCGCGGAAATTGCGGGATTGTTCGATATCTGCGCGCAGCCGCCCGACCGTCGGCGGCGCCGCGCGCCGGATGCTGTCGGGGCCGGCATGGCGCATGATCTCGCTGAACCCGAACAGCAGCAGCACCACCCCCGCCACCACCTCGCTGCCCGCCAGCACCCGCGCCAGCGGTGCCGCCGGCGCCAGATCGCCATAGCCGACGGTGGCCAGCGTCACCAGACTGAACCACACCGAATCGGCGAAATCGAGCTGCGTGGCCGCGCCATGCAGCGCGAACTGTGCCACCTTGGTGGTGCCCTCGGCGATCCGATACAGACACGCGAACACCACCACGATCAGCGCATAGACGGTGAGAAACGCGGTCAGCGGCATCAGCAGCCGGTCCATCCGCGCCGCCACCCCGCCGAAGATCAGCGCCACATCCATCGCCAGCATCACCACGTCATCGACATGCACCACCACGATCACCGTGATCAGCGCCATCGAGCCGAACAGCAGCGCGCTGCTCAGCGCCGCGGAGGGATGCAGCTCGGGCCAGATGAACGACAACAGCCCGATCGCCAGCATGGAGGGAATGAATTTGGTCAGCCGCGGCGCATGCTCCAGCTCGCGCAACAGCCGCGCGCGCAACCGCGCCGCGATCGCCCGCCGGCGCACCAGGCACGCCACCATGAACCCCGCCACCGGCAGCACCAGCGACACCACCGCCACCTGGTCCTGCGCGGTGCGGAAATTCGCCTCGCGCAGGAACACGAAGGCGCAGACATACAGTGCCAGGAAATTCGCGATCGTCAGGCCGAAATGCGCGCCCCCCTCGATCAGCAGCGCGAAGAACACGAAGCTCAGCGCCGAGGCCGCCAGTGCTGCGATGGTGAAGGCGCGGTCCGCCCCGATCCCGGCGGCGACCAGGCCGACCAGAACCAGCGTGAGGACCAGCGATCGAAGATGGCTGCGCATCGTGCTGCCTCATAGCGCACCCGCCCGATATGTCGATGCCGCGCCCACCCGGCCCGACCCTGGCCGGCGGCGGCCGCGGTTGCTAGACCTGCGCGCCATGCCCTCCACCCAACCCGATCCGGACGCCGCGGCCCGGCGCACGCTCACCCGTCACCGCGCCTTCGCCACCGGATTGCTGCTGGCCATGGTCGGGCTGATCCTGCTCGCCCGCCGCCTGCCGCCCGGCCCCTGGACCGAGCTGCTGGAGGCCTCCGCCCGCGCCGGCCTGGTCGGCGGCCTGGCGGACTGGTTCGCCGTCACCGCCCTGTTCCGCCATCCGCTCGGCCTGCCGATCCCCCACACCGCCATCATCCCGGCGCAGAAGGCGCGGCTGGGCGCGGCGCTGGGGCGGTTCGTCGCCAACCACGTGTTCACCGGCCGCGAGGTGGCCCGCATCCTGGGCCAGCTCGACATGCCCGCGATCATCCAGCGTTTCCTCGCCGACCCCGCCGCCAGCCGCCCCGCCGCGGAGGCGCTCGCCGGGCTGATGCCCAGGCTGCTCGCCAGCATCGAGGATGGCCGCGCCCGCCGCCTCGCCGCCCGGCTGCTGCCGCGTCTTGCCGGCGGCCCAGGCGCGGGGCGGGTGGTGGCGCGCGCGCTGCGCGGCCTGGTGAACGGCGGCCGCCACCAGGAGGTGCTGGCGTTTCTGATGGTGCAGCTCAAGGCCGCGATCCTGGCCAAGGAGGACCAGCTCCAGGCCGCCATCGCCGAGCGCGTGCGCGAGCAGGGTGGCCGGCTGATCGGCTGGGCGCTCGGCGCCTCGATCGCCCGGCGCACCCTCACCACCCTGCATGCCGAGCTCGACAAACTCACCGCCGGCGGCTCCGACCTGCGCGACGCCTTCGACGAATGGGTGCGCCGCGAGATCGACCTGCTGGAAAACGACGAGGCCCGCGCCGCCGAGCTGGGCCAGGCGATCCGCCGGCTGCTGGCGCACCAGACCATGCAGGCCTGGATGTGGGACGTCTGGGCGCGCCTGCGCCGTGCCCTCGAACAGGACGCCGAGCGCCCCAACGGCCACACCATCGCGCTGATCGAAAGCGCGCTCGGCAATATCGGCCAGGTCCTGACCGACGACCCCGCGGCACGGGCGCGGGTGCAGCACGCCACCGAGGCGATCGCCGCCAACCTGCTGCCGTCCGGGCGCGCCCAGCTCGCCGATTTCATCGCCGGCGTGGTCGGCGGCTGGGACAGCGCGACCTTGGTGGACCGGCTGGAGCTGCGGGTCGGCAAGGACCTGCAATATATCCGCATCAACGGCACGCTGGTCGGATTCGTGGCCGGCGGCGCGCTGTTTTTGCTGCTGCGCGGGGTGTTCTAGACGCTTGCGCCGCCCTGCGATTTGGGTAACACAAACGTTTGAATATATCGGAACACCAGCGCGACGCGCCGCCAGCCCGGGAAACGCCACAATGAACCGACGCGACTGTCTCGCCGCCATGACCGCCCTCGCGGTCACCCAAGCCGCCGCCGCCCAAACCGCGCCACGCGACATCCCGCGCATCGCCGGCCCCGACCCCGACACCAGGCGGCCGAATTTCGTGATGCCGCGCGGCGCGGTGGACAGCCACACCCACATCTTCGGCCCGCAGACCCTGTTTCCCTTCGCCGAGACCCGCCCCTACACGCCGCCCGAGGCGCCGCTCGCCGCCTTCGCCGCCCTGCACGGCAAGCTCGGCATCGACCGCGCGGTGATCGTCAACGCCACGGTGCACGGCACCGACGCGCGGGTGGTCGCCGACGCCATCGCGCGCAGCGGCGGGCGTTATCTGGGCATCGTCAACATCAACGACAGCTTCGATGCGAAACAGCTCGCCGCGCTCAACGAACAGGGCATGCGCGGCTGCCGCTTCACCTTCGTCGGCCATCTCGGCGGCCCGGCCAATCTTGATGTGCTCAACCGCGCGATCCCGAAAATCGCCCCGCTGGGCTGGCATGTCGATCTGTATCTCGAACCGCAGATGATCCCGGTGATGGCGCCGATGCTCGCCAATCTGCCGGTGCGCTACGTCATCGACCATATGGGTCTGCCCAACGCCGCCGAGGGGCTCGACCAGCCGAACTTCGTCGCCCTGCTCAAGCTGCTGCGCGAGGATGAGAAGGCGTGGGTGAAAATCTCCGGCCCCGAGCGCGCCAGCCGCGCCGGCCCGCCCTTCGCCGACGCCGTGCCCTTCGCCCGCGCGCTGATCGACACCGCGCCGGACCGGGTGATCTGGGGCAGCGACTGGCCGCACCCCAACGTCAAATTCATGCCCAATGACGGCGATCTGGTGGACCTGATCCCGCACTACGCGCCAGACCCGGCGGTGCGGCAGAAGCTGCTGGTGGACAATCCGGTGCGCCTGTTCGGGTTCGTGTGAGCCAACGCCAATAGCTGAAGCGGCGCGGCAGCCATGCCGCCGCGTCGCTGGCCGGGTCGGCGCGGGCTGCGCACACTGGCGCCCGCATCAACGTCGCCGGAGCCGCCATGACCGACCCGCTTGTTTCCGCATCCGACAGCGACCTGTTCCGCCCCTACCGGCTCGGCGATCTGACGCTGGCCAACCGCATCGTCATGGCGCCGCTCACCCGCCGCCGCGCCGGGCCCGCGGGTGTCCCCGGTCCGCTGAACGCCACCTATTACCGCCAGCGCGCCACCGCCGGGCTGATCATCGGCGAGGCCACCAACATCTCGCCGCAGGGCAAGGGCAACGGCTGGACGCCGGGCATCTTCAACGACGCGCAGGTGGCCGGCTGGCGCACCGTCACCGACACGCTACACGCGGCCGGCGGGCATATCTTCTGCCAGCTCTGGCACACCGGTCGCACCTCCCATCCCGCCCTGCAACCCGGCGGCGTGCTGCCGGTCGCGCCCTCGGCGATCCGCGCCGAGGGCAGCTCCTTCACCGAGCAGGGGCCGCGCCCCTATGTCACGCCGCGCCCGCTGCACACCGACGAGATCGCCGGCATCGTCGATGATTATCGCGGCGCCACCCGCCGCGCCCGCGCCGCCGGCTTCGACGGCGTCGAAATCCATGGCGCCAACGGCTATCTGATCGACCAGTTCATCCGCTCCGGCTCGAATTTTCGCACCGACCGCTATGGCGGCAGCCTGGAGAACCGTCTGCGCCTCGTGCTCGAGATCGCCGCGGCGGTGGTGGATGAATGGGGCGGCGACCATGTCGGCATCCGCATCTCCCCGCTCAACCAGGCGAACAGCATGCACGATGCCGACCCCGCGACCAGCTTCGGCACCATCGCCGAGCGTCTGGGCCGGCTGGGTCTGGTGTATCTGCACGTGCTGGAAGGCTCCACCCGCGCGCCGCGCGGGCAGGGACCGCAACTGGATTGGCAGGCGCTGCGCCGGGGCTTCGGCGGCACCTACATCAGCAACAACGGCCACACCCGCGCCACCGCGCTCGCCGCCCGCGCCGCCGACAGCGCCGACCTGATCTGCTTCGGCCGCCCCTTCATCGCCAATCCGGACCTGGTGGCGCGGCTGCGCGACGACCGCCCATTGGCCGAGATCGACCAGACGACCATCTATGGCATGGACCCCGCCGGCGGAGAGGCCGGCTATACCGACTATGCGGAGTTGCCAGCATGACCGAGTTTCAGGTTCCCGACATGACCTGCGCCAACTGCCTCGCCGCCATCACCCGCGCGGTGCGGGCCGAGGACGTGCAGGCGGTGGTCACCGCCGATCTGCCGACCCACCGGCTGCGGATCGACAGCCAGACAGACCCCGCGCGCCTCGCCGCCGCCATCACCGAGGCCGGGTTCACCCCCGGCCCCGCCACATGATCGGTCGGCCCGGCTGATCAGGCCGCGAAGGCCGCACCCAGCCCGGACCCCGCGGTGACCAGCGCCGGCGCCACCGTCGGCGAGCCCGAATCGATGCCGCCTGACCCGCCGGCGCTGGCCGGTGCCGCCGGGCGATGGTGCAGATAAGGCTGCTCCTGCGCCGGATCGCGCAGAATATAGCCGCGTCCCCAGACCGTCCCGATCAGATTGTCGGCGCCGGCATGCGCCAGTTTTTTGCGCAGCTTGCAGATGAACACGTCGATGATCTTCATCTCCGGCTCGTCCATGCCGCCATACAGGTGATTGAGGAACGCCTCCTTGGTCAGCACCATGCCCTTGCGCAGCACCAGCAATTCCAGGATCGCGTATTCCTTGCCGGTCAGATGCACCGGGGCGGCATCGACGCTGACGCCGCGGCTGTCCAGATCGAGCAGCAGCGGCCCCACCCGCAGCGCCGGCTGCGCCCAGCCCTTGCTGCGGCGCACCACCGCCTGTACCCGCGCCAGCAACTCCTCACGATCGAACGGCTTGGTGATATAGTCATCCGCGCCGAGCCCCAGGCCGCGCACCTTGGCGTCGGGCCGGGCGAGGCCGGACAGGATCAGCACCGGCGTATCGAGCCGGGCCGCGCGCATCCGCCGCACCACCTCGAAGCCATCGAGGTCCGGCAGCCCCAGATCCAGCAGCACGATGTCGTAATCATAATGGCGAACCAGATCCAGCGCCTCTTCGGCGGTGTCGGCCTGGTCGATCACCGCACCGGTGGGCTTCAGCATCAGCGCCAGACCGCGGGCGGCGGTCACGTCGTCTTCGACGAGCAATACACGCATTGGTTGCATCCCTTTTTGATGTCATCACCTTTTACCACTTATGCGTGTATCTACCTATAGGTTTTCCGCGACTCGGAGCAGTTTTGTGCAAAATTTAGTCACACTAACAACCCACGCATTATTTTTTGGATAATCCATGAAAAACCATCAAAGCCTTACCGACACCCTTCTCGCCCATGCCGATCGCCTCGGCGGCATCGACGCAACCACCCTGTCCGGCCGGGTGCGCGGCATCGCCGGCCTGTCCATCGAGCTGGCTGGCCTCGGTCCGCTGCTCGCCGTGGGCGACCATGTCCGCCTCGATGGCCGCGCCGGCAGCGTGCCCGCCGAAATCGTCGGTTTCGCCGGCGACACCGCCCGCGCCATGGCCTTCGCCCCCATCGACGGGCTTGGCCCGGGCAGCCTCGCCCACGCCAGGCTGGGCGGCCGCGCCGGGCTGCCGGTCAGCGATGGCTGGCTCGGCCGCGTGCTCGACCCGCTCGGCCACCCGCTGGACGGCCGCCCGCCGCCGGCCGACGGGCCCCGAC
>DAHWBL010000423.1 GCA_027323595.1 Acetobacteraceae bacterium
TGCGAGCGGGGGCATCACCGCCGGTGCGGCGACGCTGCTGAGCCTCACCACCACCAGCAGCCCGGGCAATCAGAGCCTCACCGGCGGCACCGGGGTCGATTTCGCCGCGCTTGCCACCGTCGCGCCGGCCAGCGTGGGCAACATCAGCGTCACCGCGACGACCGGCGACATCCTTGGCACCGGTCCGGGCAGCATCGTCGCACTTGGCTCGGTGACGCTGGATGCGCCCGGTGCGACCGGCAATGTCGGTGTGGCCTCGATCCAGTCCGGCACCGGCACCACGCTGACCGCCCTGGGCACGGCGACGATCGGGCCGATCAGCGGCACCGGCAGTGACAGCCTCACCGCCGGCACGCTGGCGCTGGGCACGGTGACCAGCACGGCCGCCGGGTCCGATCCGGGCAACATCGCGCTGACCTCGACCTCGGGAGGCATCACCGCCGGCGCGCTCAATGCGAGCGGGGGCATCACCGCCGGTGCGGCGACGCTGCTGAGCCTCACCACCACCAGCAGCCCTGGCAACCAGAGCCTCACCGGTGGCACCGGGGTCGATTTCGCCTCGCTTACCACCGTCGCGCCGGGCACCGTGGGCAACATCAACGTCACCGCGACGACCGGCGACATCCTTGGCACCGGTCCGGGCAGCATCGTGGCACTTGGCTCGGTGAGCCTGGATGCGCCGGGTGCGACCGGCAATGTCGGTGTGGCCTCGATCCAGTCCGGCATCGGCACCACGCTGACCGCGTTGGGCACGGCGACCATCGGGCCGATCAGCGGCACCGGCAGCGACAGCCTCACCGCCGGCACGCTGGCGCTGGGCACGGTGACCAGCACGGCCGCCGGGTCCGATCCGGGCAACATCGCGCTGACCTCGACCTCGGGCGGCATCACCACCGGCGGGCTGAACGTGGCCGGCGGAACGACGATGAATTCGGCTGCGGCGATCAGCTTCAGCACCCTCGATGGCGGCGCGGCGAGCAGCCTCACCGCGCAGGGCGGGATCGGCTTCAGCCGCATCACCACCACCGCGGGGGCGATCGGGCTCAGTGCCGGCGGCGCGGTCGGCGGTGTGGGCAGCACGATCAGCGGCGTCGGGACGATCACCGTCGGCACCACCGGGCAAATCACCCTGGCGAGCATCGACAGCAGCGGCGGCAGCCTGTCGCTGACCGGGGGCGCGGGCATCACCATTCCCAGCGTCACCGCGCCGCTCGGAGGCGCGACCCTGGCCAGTGGCGGGGCGGTCGATCTGACCACCACCGCGCTCGGGCTCGCGCTGGGCATCAATGCCGGGCAGATCACGCTCGGCACCGCGACCACCGGCGGCACCCAGAACCTGGTGGCGACCGCCGGTGACGTGCGCTTCACCCAGATCACCACCACCGGCGCGGGGGCCGATCCGGGCGATGTGGACATCACCGCGAGCGGGGCGATCATCGGCGGCAACATCAACGCCCATGGCAGCGTCGATCTGAACGGCAACGGCGTGGGCTTCGGCGCCATCACCGCGCTGGGCAACGGCACGATCACCTCCGGCGGGTCGATCCTGGGCAGTTCGGTCAATGTCGGCGGCAACCTCAACCTCACCGCCGGCAATGGCAGCAACAGCGATCTCAATGTCGGCACGCTGTCCGGGGCGAGCATGACGCTGAGCGCGGGCGGCAGCATCACGCTGACCCAACTGACCGTGGCGCACAGCCTGACCATGCAGGCGAGCCAGATCACCGGCAGCATCATCCAGACACCCGGCGCGGTCGGGCCGCTGACGCTTGACCTCACCGGGCATGGCGGCGGGCTGGCGCAGAACATCACGCTCAACGTGGATGCGCCCAACGGGCTCGATGTCACCCAGCTCTTTGCCGATTATGCCAGCATCTACACCACCGCGAACAACGTGCTGATCGCCGACGCCGTGGTGCCCGACAAGCTGATCCTGAACACGCCTGATCCGATGGTGGTGATGGACAACCTCACCGTCGCACCGCTGCCGGGGGTGAATGTGCAGCTCTATCAGCCTGGCGGGTCGATCTTCCTCGATCAGGTCGGCACCACCACCATCAGCAACGGCTATTTCGTGCGCTATGACCAGGCCGACACGGTGATCGAGGCGGCGTTCGTCGATCAGCACATCATCGTGCCGCTTGGCTTCGTCGGTACCTCGGTGGCGCGCGATGCGGACTGGACGATGATCTATCAGTTGCTGCGGGCGCTGGATGCGATGGATGGCGGCGACGGGTTCAGCACCGGCGACGCGCCGTCCGGGCCGCCGTCCTCGGCGCCGCTGGTGAGCGCGCCGGTGACCGGGCCGGCGGTCAATATCGGCGTGCCGCCGCTGCATCTTTCGCCGATCAGCTACACGCCGGGGGCGGTGCATTGATCCGCCTGACGCGGCACCCGCGCGCCATCGCGATGCTGCTGGCCGGCTGGTGCGCGGGCGGCGCGGCGGCGCAGGCGCAGATTCCGCCGCAGCTCAACCCCGCGGTGATCAACCGGCAGAACCAGCAGACCATCCAGCAACTGGAGCAGTTGCGCGACATCCCGGCGATGACCGGGCCGCTGGTGAGCGCGCCGAACCAGCCGGCGGTGCAGAACGTGGCGCCGGGCGGGCCGAGCTTCGTCCTGAAGCAGGTGATCTTTCCCACCTCCGCGCTGCTGTCCGCCGAGGAGTTGCAGGCGCTGGCGGCGCCGCTGATTGGCCAGAAGGTCGATCTGTCCGGGCTCTACGGGCTGGTGGCGCAGGTCAACGCGCGCTACGAGGCGAAGGGCTTTCCCAATGCCTCCGCGGTGCTGCCGCCGCAGCATGTCGATGCCGGGGTCGTGCGTATCGAGCTGGTCGAGGGGCGGCTCGGCAAGGTCAGTGTCGAGGGCAACAATTACATTCCCCCCGCTTTCGTGCTGGACCGGATGGCGTTGCCGGCCGGCGAGGTTCTGAACGTGCCGGCGATGTCGCAATCCATCGCGGTGTTCAACCGTGTCAACGACATCCAGACGCGGGCGGCGTTGCAGCCCGGCGCGCAGTTCGGCCAGACCGATGTGGTGTTCAACGTGGTGGAGCCGCCGCGCGACACGCTGGATTTCTCGGTCGATAACTGGGGGCTGAACAGCACCAACAACAACGAGGCGTCGTTCCTGTATCGGCGCACCAGCCTGCTCGTGGCCGACGACCGTTTCACCATGTACGGCATCGGCAATGACGGCAATCTGGACGGCAATGTCGGCTATAATCTGCCGGTCGGGAACTATGGCGGCCGGCTCGGGGTGAATTACGGGCTGATGCAGACCCGCGTGCTGCACGGGCCCTATCAGTCGCTGGAGATCGACGGCCACGCGCAGGTCGGGTCGGTCGATTTCAGTCATCCGTTGTTCGCCAACGAGAATTGGCTGGTCAGCGGGCTGTTGAATTTCTCGGTGATCTCATCGGCCAACACCCAGGCCGGGGTGACCCAGACATCGGACCTCACCAAGAAAGGCGGGCCGGGGCTGCTGGTGAGCTATCTGGGGCCGCTGACCAGCGCGCAGATCACCGGCACCTATGCCTATGGCGGCACCGAATATAACACGCTGGGCAATTCCAGCTCGTTCAACATGGTCAATGGCACCTTCAATCTGACGCAGCTTCTGCCGGTTGGCCTGTCCTTCGTGGTCAATGGCGCCTGGCAGGAGACCTCGGTGCAGCGGCTGTCGCCCGACCAGTTGTTCCAGATCGGCGGGCCGACCTCCGTGCGCGGCTACGAGGCGGATTATGTCGCCGGGTTCAGTGGATTTTTCAGCCAGTTCGAGCTGCACAAGGACGCCGCCTCGATCACCCCGGGGCTTGATCTGTTCAGCTTCCTGGACATGGGCCGGGTCTATGCGCCGGCGACGCCGGAAAAGAAGCTGATGGGATTTGGCTTCGGCGGCAACTACGCGTTCGACCGATGGGCCAATCTGCAGGTGGCCGCCGGGTGGCCGCTGCAACAGGTCGCGCCCGGACAATCCCCCATGATGGTGTATTTCCGGCTGGTGCTGCACGCGATGTGATACCAAATCCCCTGGGCCGCGACTCTTTCGCGGCTTGCGGGGTTTGGTATGCGCGCGGGTTGGCTGGGCGGCGCGCGCGAGACCATATGCGCGCGGGTCACTCCGGTTCGCGCATGCCCTGGTTCAATTCGCGCGCATAGGCGATCAGCAGGTCACGCCGGAGCTTGCCGGCCTCGTTGCGCGGCAGTTCGCTGAATTGCAGCAGGGTCGATGGCGCGAGATGGCCGAGCTCGCGCGTGCAAAACCGGTTGACCGCGTCCTCGTCGATCGGCGCGGGGGCGACGATGGCGGCCCAGATCTGCTCGATGCCGTCTTCGTCCTCGACGCCGAACGCGGCGGCGTCGCTGACCGAGGGCAGGCGCAGCAGGGCGTTCTCGATCAGCCAGGGCGCGACCTTGTCGCCGCCGAAATTGATCAGCTCGGTGCGTCGACCGGCCAGGATCAGCATGCCGTCGGCGCGCAGCGCGCCGATGTCGCCCGAATAGAACCAGCCGTCGATGAAATTGTGGGCGCTGGCCTGCCCGTCGCCCAGATAGCGCGTGGCCACCATCGGCCCGCGCAGGCGCAGGATGCCGGGCTCGCCGGGCGGCAGCCCGCGATGGTCCGGCCCGACCGCTTCGATGGTGACACCGGGCCACACACGGCCGGCGGCGCCGTCGGTGCCGGCGATGATCTCCAGCGGCGCCGAAGCGATGGCGCCGGCCTCGCTGCTGGCCAGGCTGACCGAGATGGAAGGGCACAGCCGGGCGGCGACCTCGGCGGCCAGCGCTGGCGGCAGGCGGCTGCCGCCGGTCTCGATCACGGCGAGGCCGGGCAGCGGGCCTGCGTCCGCGGGGCGTTGGTCGAGCAGGGTGCGCAGGGTCTGCGGCGAGGCGGCGATGGCGGCGACCGTGTGGCGGGTGATGCCGGCGAGCATGTCGGCCGGCGCGCTCATCACCAGCGTGCCGCCGTACCACAGGGTGCGCAGGATGGTCGTCATGCCCCACGCGCCGCCGGGCGCGGTGAGCACCATGCGGCGCAGCGGTTGCGCGCCGTCGCACAGGGCGCGGTGCAGCACCCGGGCGGTCATCTGCCGGTGGCTGACCGGAATGTGCCGCGCCGCGCCGGTGGAGCCCGAGGAGGCGAACACGGTGAAGATGGCCGCGTCGTTCGCGTCGATCGGCATCGGCTCTGGCGGCGGCTCGGCGGTGAACCAGCCCGGCACGGCCAGAATGTCGCCGGCGAACTCCGCCCCCCGCCGGGCGAAGCGCCAATGCAGCAGATGGCCGGGCAGCGCGTGCTCGGCGAGCCCCACGCCGATGCGGGCGAGTGCGAGGGCGAGCAGCAGATAGGGCAGGTCGTGCGGGCCCTCGGCGGTGAGGGCGGCGAGCTGGCCGGGGCGCATGCCGTGGTCGCGCGCGCGGCGGGCGAGCGCGTCGATGCGGCTGTCGAGCGCCTGGAAGCCGATCCGCGCGCCGTCGGGCCCGATGATGGCGGTGGCGGTGGGGGCGATGCACGCCAGCCGACGCAGCGGGCCAGTGACGTTCATCGCGTGACGTTCAAGGCACCGGACTGGCCGGTGTGTCAGGCGGCCTTGCGGCGGCGGCGCATCACCAGCATCAGCCCGGCGCCGACGCCCAGCAACGCGGCCGAGGCGGGCTCCGGCACCGCGCTGCTTTGCAGCAGGCCGCTGATGCCATAGACGGATTTCGGCTGCGAGTTGTTGCTGAGGAGGAGGTTGAACGTCCCGGCCTCGGTCGGCGGTGTGTTGGAATCCGCCAAGCCGGTCGCCACCTGGCTCGCGCCGAGCTCGTTGCCGGTGGCAGTGGTGCCGTTGTCGTTGGTGCCGGTGACGGCGAAGCCATAGAGCTGGTTGCCGTTCTGGAGCGCGTTGATCGTGCTGGAAATGTTGCCGGCGAACATGGCGGCGAGCGAGCTGGCGACCAGCACGTCGGAGACGCTGCTGTTTGGGTTGAGCACCACTTCATAAAGCGGCGCGTTGATGCAGGCGCTGTTGCCGTTGCACAGCGAATTGGCGTTGGTGACCGCGTTCATCGTGGCCGTGCTGCCGAGCACCGCCCAGGTGCTGGCGGGCAGCAGCGTGCCGGTAAGGGTGGCCTCGGTGTTGACGAAGCTGTTGTATGTGGCGATGTCGGTCGAGGTGCTCGTGGTCGTGTCGGCGGTCAGGAACACCAGGCGATAGTCGCCCGACGGCGCGGCGAGCGCGAGCGCGGGCGTCAGCGCGCTGAGCGCGGAGGCGGCCAGCAGGGTGCGGCGGCTGAGGGGCATCGGCGATCTCCACGACGGGGACAGGTGATCTGAATATTAATTCAACGTTACCATTGTATGGCGAACGCGAAGGCGTCGCAAGCACGAAATCACCGTGGCGCGGCGGCGGGACCGAGGTGCCGGCGGGACTATTGCCCGGCGGCGGCGTCCAGGAACCCCTGCAGGATATGCGCGGCGGCCACCCGGTCCACGATGGCGGCGCGGCGCGCGCGCGAGACGTTGGCCTCCAGCATCTGCGCCTCCACGGTGGCGGTGGACAGTCGCTCGTTCCACAGGGTGGCGGGCAGGCCCATCAGGTCCGACAGGTCGCGCGCCCAGTCCCGCACCGCCTGCGCGGCCGGGCCCATGGTGCCGTCCTCCTCCAGCGGCCA
>DAHWBL010000424.1 GCA_027323595.1 Acetobacteraceae bacterium
GATCAGCGTCTGCCCGCCCATATAGGGCACCAGCACCTCGGGCACCCGCACCGTGCCGTCCGCCTGCTGGTGGGTCTCCAGCACCGCGATCAGCGCCCGGCCCACCGCCACACCCGAGCCGTTCAGCGTGTGCACGAAGCCGGCCACCTTGCCGTCCGCGCCACGATGGCGCGCATTCATCCGCCGCCCCTGGAAATCGCGGCAGTTGGAACACGAGCTGATCTCGCGCCACGCGCCCTGCCCCGGCAGCCACACCTCCAGGTCGTAGGTCCTGGTCGAGGCGAATCCGGTATCGCCAGAGCACAGCAGCATCCGCCGAAAGCTCAGCCCCAGCTCGCGCAGCACGGTTTCGGCGCACGCGGTCATGCGCTCATGCTCGGCCGCGCTGTCCTCCGGCCGGGTGATCGACACCAGCTCCACCTTGCGGAACTGGTGCTGGCGCAGCATGCCGCGCGTGTCGCGCCCGGCCGAACCGGCCTCGGAACGAAAACAGTCGGTGAGCGCCACCAGCCGCATCGGCAGCCCGGTGGCCGGCACGATCTCGCCGGCGACGAAATTGGTCAGCGGCACCTCCGCGGTCGGGATCAGCCAGCGCCCGTCGGTGGTGCGAAACAGATCCTCGGCGAATTTCGGCAACTGGCCGGTGCCAAACATCGTCTGGTCGTTCACCAGCAGCGGCACGGCGGCTTCCTCGTAGCCATGCCGCATGCTGTGGATGTCGATCATGTAGTGCCCGAGCGCGCGTTCCAGCCTGGCGAGGCCGCCGCGCAGGATGGTGAAGCGCGCACCGGCGAGCTTGGCCGCCGGCTCGAACTGCATCAGCCCGAGCGCCTCGCCGATCTCGAAATGCTGGCGCGCCGGAAAATCAAACCCCACCGGCGCGCCATTCCGCGCGATCTCCACATTGGCGGTCTCGTCGGCGCCATCAGGCACGTCGTCGGCAAGGATGTTGGGCAACGCGGCCAGACGCGCGCGGGCCTCGTCCTCGAGTGCCGAGGCATTGGCCTCCAGCTCCTCCATGCGCGCGCGCAGCCCCGACGCCTCCGCTTCGAGTGCCGCGCTGTCGGTGCCCGCGCGCCGCGCCTGTCCGACCTCGCGCGATATCGCGTTGCGCCGGGTTTGCAGTTCCTGCGCCTCGGTCAGCGCCGCGCGCCGCCGCGCATCGAGCGCCACCAGCTCACCGGCCACCGCCGGCACTCCCCGCCGCGCCATCGCCGCGTCGAATCCGTCGGGGTCATCGCGCACCGCGCGAATGTCATGCATTTTCGTCGTCCCGCTTGGGCTCCACCATCTTCGCCGCGATGATCGAGATTTCGTACAGCAGGATCAGCGGCACCGCGAGCCCGGTCTGGGTGATCACATCCGGCGGCGTCAGGATCGCGGCGATCACGAACATGCCGACATAGGCGTAGCGGCGGAATTTCTTGAGCTGCGCCGACGTGATGATGCCCACCCGCGCGAGCAGCGTCAGCGCCACCGGCAGCTCGAAGGCGATGCCGAAGGCGAAGATCAGCTTCATCACCAGCCCGAGATATTCGCTGACCTTGGCTTGCAGCTCGATCGGCAGGCCACCGGCACCGTTGGGGCTTTCGAAGCTGAGGAAGAAGCGCCAGGCCACCGGGAAGATGAAGTAATAGGCCAGCGCCGCGCCCATGATGAACAGCACCGGCGTTGCGATCAGGAACGGCGCGATCGCGCGTTTCTCGCTGCGATACAGCCCCGGCGCGATGAACAGCCACAGCTGGGTGGCAACGATGGGAAACGAAATGAACGACGCGCCGAAGAACGCCACCTTGATATAGGTGAAGAACGCCTCATAGAGCGCGGTATAGATCAGCCGCCGGTCCGCACCGCTGCGCTCCTGCAGGATGTCGGCCAGCGGGCGGGCCAGAAACGAATAGATCTCCTGCGAAAAATGATAGCAGACACCAAAGGAGATCAAAAACGCCACAGCCGACCACAGCAGCCGCTTGCGCAGCTCGATCAGATGATCGAGCAGCGGCATCGGCTTGTCCTGGATCGGGTCGTCGGGGCTCGTCGTCTCGGCCAAGTTTGAATTCCGCGGTTCTAGGGCTCGGTGCGCGTCGGGCGCGGCACCGCGGGTGGGATGAAGGCGGGCGCGGCCTCGCGCGCGTCACGCTCGGCCTGCACCCAGGGCGGCACGAAGGCCGCCGCCAGCGCCGGCGGTGGCGCAATGTCGGGCGGTGTCTCGGGCGCGGCCCCGGACTGCGCGGCCATACGCGGATTGTCCGGCGCCTGCCAGGTCGGCGCGGTGGCGAACGGGTCCTCGGCGAGCGTGCTCTTGATCGCGCCGTCCGGATCGACCGCCTTCTCGATGGTGCCGCGCAGATCGAAATTGCGGAACTGGCGCACCCCGTCGCGCAGCTCATCCAGGTCGGCGTCGCGCATCATGTCATCGACATGCGTCTGAAACTCCGACGCCATGCGCCGGGCTTTCTTCAGCATGGTGCTGACGGTCTTGAGCGCGACCGGCATATCCTTAGGGCCGATGGCGATCAGCGCCACCACGCCGATCAGCGCGATCTCGGACCAGGCAAAGTCGAACATGGGCGGGGTAATTCTCCGGCCGGCTGATTAGCACGGCTCAGGGCTGGGGGAAACCGGGTCAGCTTGCGGTGGCGCGGCCGGCGCCGGCGGGTCCACCAGCAGGTCCTCCCGACGCGGCAGATCGCGCAGATCCTTCAGCCCGAATTGCAGCAAAAACGCCTCCGTGGTGCCCCACAGGGCGGGCCGCCCCGGCACCTCCTTGTGCCCGCGCGAGGTCACCAGCCCGGTCTCCAGCAGCGCGTCGAGCGTGCTCTGCGACAGGCTGGCGCCGCGAACCTCCTCGATCTCGCCGCGCGTCACCGGCTGGTGGTAGGCGATGATGGCCAGCGTCTCCATCGCCACCCGCGACAGCCGGCGCGGCTGGGCGATCACCTTGGTCAGCGCCGGCGCCAGGTCGGGCGCGGTGCGGAACTGCCAGCCGCCGGCCACCTGTTCCAGCCGCACGCCGCTGCCGTCGTGGCGCGCCCGCACCGCCGCGATCACCGCCTCGGCATCCTGGTCGGGCAGAAGCACCGCCACCGCGCGGGTCGGCACCGGGTCGGCGGCGGCGAAGATCATCGCCTCGGCCAGCCGGATCGCCGCCTCGCCCGGCAGGTCGGCGTCCGGCGCCTCGGTAGATATGTCGTCGCTCATTGCTCTGCTCCGCCGCTGCCACGCGCGATCAGGATCGGCCCGAAATCGCGCTCCTGGCGCAACAACAGACCACCACCGCGCGCCATTTCCAACCCGGCGAGCAGCGTGGACGACAGTGCGGCGCGCCGCTGCAACGGGTCGCGCATCTCGTCGGGCAGGAACGTCTCCAGGCTCACCCAGTCCGGCAGCGACCCCAGCATCCGCCCCAGCCGCGCCAGCGCGTCCTGCACCGACCACAGCGGCAGCGGCCGCGGGCGATAGCTCTGCCCCGCGCTGCCGCGCCGCACCGCGCCCAGATAGGCCCGCAGCAGCGTCGGCAGGTCGAGCGCGATGCCCGAGCGGTCGGTCTCCACCAGATTCTCCGGGCTGCCCCGGCGATAGATGTCGCGCCCCAGCCGCGGGCGGGCGCCAAGCCACGCGGCGGCGGCCTGCATCGCCTGCAATTCCACCAGCCGCGCGGCAAGCGTTTCGGCGGCGATCTCCGCCTCGTCGGCGGCCGGGTCGTCGGGCACCAGCAGCCGCGATTTCAGCCAGGTCAGCCAGGCCGCCATCACCAGCCAGTCCGCCGCCAGCTCCAGCCGGATGCGCCGCGCCCCCTCCACCACCGCCAGATATTGCTCGACCAGCGCCAGGATCGAGATTTTCGCCAGATCGAGCTTCTGCCCGCGCGCCAGTTCCAGCAGCAGATCGAGCGGCCCCTCGAACCCGTCCAGCCGCAACAGCAGCCGGTCGGTCGCCGGCACCGCCGCCTCAGACATGAAACCCGGCCGCCGCCATCACCAGCCGGATCGCCGCCGGCAGCACGGTGTCGAGCAGATCATGGATCGGATCGACCCGCACCCCCAGCACCGGGCCGAGCTGCGGCAGCACCAGGATCAGGATCAGCACGATCGCCATCCCCGCCCGCTCCATCCCCGCCCAGACCCGCGCGAGCCGCAGCGGCAGGATGCCGACCATGATCCGCCCGCCATCCATCGGCGGGATCGGCAGCAGATTGAACAGGCCGAGCACCAGATTGATCAGCATGAACATCTGCAAGGTTTCCGACACCGGCTCGGCGAAGCGGTCCGGCACCAGGGCGAAGCCGTGGAAACACAGCGCCGCCAGCCAGGCGAGCAGGAAATTCATCGCCGGCCCGGCGGCGGCCACCAGCGCCATGCCCCGGCGCGGATCGGCGAAGCGCCAGGCATTCACCGGCACCGGCTTGGCCCAGCCGAACAGGAAGGCGACATGCCCGATGGTCAGCATCTGCGTCAGCACCAGAATGCCGGGCAGCAGCACCGTGCCGACCCGATCGACATGGCGCAGCGGGTTCAGCGACAGCCGCCCGGCGAGCCTCGCGGTGTCGTCGCCCAGCGCCCAGGCGGCATAGCCGTGCGCCGCCTCATGCAGCGTGATCGCCAGCACCGCGGGCACGCCCGCGAGCAGCAATTCGCCGATCAAGGATGTCACGCCAGCAGCTCGGCCAATGATGTCACGCCAGAAGCTCGGCGCGGGCCGCGAGCATGCTGGAGGCCGACAAAGTGGGCCGCCGCGCCGCCGTCGCCGCGGCCCGCGCGCCCGCCATCAGCCCGCGCGCGCGGGCCGAAATCTCCGGACAGCCGCGCAGCAGCGCGCGATTATCGACGATGTCGCCCGAACAGAACAGCGCGATGTCGCACCCCGCCGCGAGTGCGGCGGTGGCGCGCTGCAGCGGCGTGCCGGTCAACGCGGCCATCGCCAGATCGTCGCTGATCAGCAGCCCCTTGAAGCCGATCTGGCCACGGATCACCCCGCCGATCACCGCCGGTGACAGCGTCGCCGGCAGCGCCTGGTCCCAGGCCTCGAACAGGATATGCGCGGTCATCATCCAGCCCAGATGATTGAGCCGGGCGAACGGATACAGATCAGCCGCCAGCTCGGCGGCGGTGGCATCGACCCGCGGCAGCGCCAGATGGCTGTCGGCCGACGCGCGGCCATGGCCGGGCGCGTGCTTGGCCACCGGCTGCACCCCCGCCGCGAGCAGCCCCTCGGCGAGCGCCCCGCCAAGCGTGGTCACACTGACCGGGTCGGCGGCGAAGGCACGGTCGCCGATCACCGGGTGCGCGTCGGCGACATGCAGATCAAGCACCGGCGCGGTCACCACGTCGAACCCGGCGGCGCGGCATTCCAGCCCGATCAGCGCGCCGGTCAGAAACGCCGCCTGCCGCCCGGCCGCCGGATCGCGCGCGAACAGCGCGCCAATGGCGGCGGCGGACGGATGCTCCTCGGCCATCGGCGGATGCAGCCGCGCCACCCGCCCGCCCTCCTGGTCGATCATCAGCACCGCGTTGGCCGGCAGCACCGCGCGCAGGCTGCGCATCAGGTCGGCGAGCTGCCCGTCATGGACGATGTTGCGGCGGAACAGGATCACGCCCGCCGGCGGGAAGGCGGCGAACAGCTCCTCCTCGTTGCGCGAAACCTCGGTGCCGGCGATGCCCACGATCGCGGCGGCGGTGGCGCCCGCGGGACGCGGCTGGGGGGGACGCGGCTGGTTCGGCATCGCTCAGAAATTCGCCAGCGAGCAGACCGCGCCGAGCGCGCGCACCTGCACACAGAACCGGGTGGCCGCCGCGACATCGGCAAAGCCCGACGTGCGCAGCCGCCAGAACACATGGTCCTCGTGGCTGGTGCGGCTGATCTCGGGCTGATGGCCCGACAGCAGCGCCGGCGCGCGGGCGGCAAGGCGCTTCCACTCCGCGCGCGCCTGCGCCTCCGACGCCAGTGCCGCGAGCTGCACCTGCACGCCGCCGGCGGCCACGCTGGCCGGGGCCGGCTGGGCGGGGGCGGCGGCGGGCGCGACGGCGACCGACGGCGTGGCCGGCGGCGCGGCGAC
>DAHWBL010000442.1 GCA_027323595.1 Acetobacteraceae bacterium
AACAGCGGGCTGTCCGCACGATGGGCAACACCATCCCGGATCGCGTATTCAGGCTGAAGCAGCGCGGCGGTCGGCACCTCGACACCATTGGAGTCACGCAGCACCCAGGCACCCTCCACCATGCGCATGATCGAGATATCGCCGCTCATGCCCGGTGTCAGCGCGCCGATTTGTGTTTCCATCCGCAACATCCGCGCGGCGTTCGATGTGCACATGCGCACGAGATCAGTGAGGCCAACGCCGAGCGCGAGAAGTTCAGACATCGCGTGGTGGACGCCGTACGGTGTCGAGAAGGGAAGCGAGGCATCTTCTGGCGGTTCCATCTCGGAAGTGTCCGTGAACATGCCTTTGTACCACCGGCCACCTTCCGGAAGCTTGATGTTATACCCATGCAGATCCGCGCCCAGCGTGTCGGGAAGAATGCCGGCCGCCAGCACCACGCGTGCATTGTCGAAACTGAAATGCGCGCCGCGGCCGACATCGATGCGCACGCCACGTGATAACGCCTCGAAGATGAGGGGGTGAACCCGTCCGTCAGGTCCGACAAAGCCGGACGGAAAGCGCGTGTAGGGATGGGCAAGAATGTCGCCGGCATCGAGCATGGGTACCACTTCCTCGATAATCCGCGAGGGCGTGACACGTGTTCCCTCCGCTTCCGGCCACAAGGTTCCAAGATGGACATAGACCGGAATTCCTGCGGCGCGGCCAGCCTGCTTGGCCAGTCGCAGCGATTCGATTCCCCAGCGCGAGAAGCCACCTGGCTCGGCGTGCGCCTTGATCCCCCGGATCAATCCTGGATAGGCCTGTGCCGTTTTGACGATGGCATCGACATTGATGCCGGTCGGGCCATAAAGATCGACGTATTTGTGCCCAAGCAGGCCACCCGCGAGATAGGTGGAGACGAAGGCGAGCACACGGGTTTTCGCGGGAGCGACGACGTATTCGGCAAATCCCGGGAAAGTCAACGCCGAGGCGCCGCCCTGATCAACGACGCAGGTGACACCGCTGCGCACACCGACCAGATCGGCGTTCAGCCCGAAATCCCCCGTGACATGCTCATAAATATTCGCGTGCGTGTCGATCAAGCCAGGCGTTACGATCATGCCGCGCGCATCGATCATCCGGGTGGCCGGACCGGGCACCAGATCAGGCGCCACGGCCAATATTTTTCCGTCAGAAACAGCGACATCGGCGATGGCATCAAGACCGGATGCTGGATCGATGACACGCCCGCCTTTGACCAGAAGGTCGATGGCTGCTGGTGGGATCATCGTCTGGGGATCATGTGGCATTTTTATTCCCTCGTTTCAGGCGGAGGCTTTGGTCGTGCCGCCGCGCCACCATAGTCGCAACAGATGTTCGGCCCATGCGGTGAGGCCGTAGATGCTGAGCCCGATGGCGCACAACACCGCGATCGCGATAAAGATGTGGGCGGTCTCACCGCGAGATTGCGACATGAGAATGTAAAAGCCGAGCCCCTCTCGGGCGGAGATGAATTCTCCGACGACGATGCCGATGACCGACATCGTGGCGGCGACTTTCATTCCGGAGAAAAAATATGGCAACGAGTAAGGAACCCTCACGTGGAGGAATGTTTGCCGCCGGCTTGCCCCGACCGCGCGGCATAGGCGCAGCATGGCGGGATCGGTCCGCGATAACCCTTCCATGGTTGCAAGCGCGACCGGAAAGAAGCTGATGAAGACCGAATATGTAAGTCGCGAGGGGGCGCCGACGCCCATCCAGAACACGAAGAGCGGCGCCAGCGCGATCTTGGGGATCAACTGGAACAAAACCAGGTTGGGATAAAACGCATCCCGCACGAGCCGCGACGTGGACAGCGCAATCGCCGCGCAAAGGCCGAGAGCGGTGGACAGCAAAAATGCGAACAGGGATTCAAGGCCCGTGGCACGCGCATGAGCGCCGAGCGTGCCAAGAACGGGCAGGAAATCGCGCACGATGGCGGTTGGCGCGGGCAGGATCACCTCGGGCAGGCCACTCCAGACCGCAACACCTTGCCATGCGGCCAGCAGCGCGATGCCGACCAGCGCCGGCAACGCGATGGCCCATGCGCGATCGTCGTGCGCCACGCGTTGCAGGCGAGATGTCGTCGCCATTTCGGTCATGCCGCCGCTCGCACGGCGCGGTGGTCAATCAGACCACGCAGATGCGCACATATACGGTTGAACTCGGCGGTCTCACCGATCGCCTGGTCTCGCGGCCGGGCAAAGGGGATTCGCAAATCCTCGACAATCGTCGCCGGCCGCCGTGTCATCACCAGCACCCGATCGGCGAGATAGACGGCCTCGCGGATCGAATGCGTCACGAACAGGCCGGTCTTGTGGTAGCGGTCCCAGATGGCGAGCAAAGCCTCGTTCATCTCGTCGCGCGTGATGGCATCGAGCGCCGAGAACGGTTCATCCATCAACAGAAATTCAGGGTCGCTCACCAGCGCACGGCATATCGCCACGCGCTGGCGCATTCCACCAGATAGTTGATGCGGCTTGCTGTTTTCAAAGCCGGACAGACCGACCAGCGTCAACAGTTCCCTGGCGCGATGATAATACTGCCCGACATCGAGGCGCTGAATTCGGATTGGAAACAATATGTTCTCGATCACGCTTTTCCACGGCAGCAACGTGCTGTCCTGGAACATGATGCCGATGGATGGGCGCGGGCCGATCACAGGCATGTCATCCATAAGGATGCTTCCCGACGTGATCGGTTCGAGCCCCGCACACATCATCAACAAGGTGGATTTCCCGCAGCCCGATGGACCAAGGATCGCCACGAACTCACCCCGCTCCACGGTGAAGCTGCAGGCGCTGACGGCTTCCACTTCCTCACGTCCGCTACGGTAGATTTTGCGAACGTCGCGAATTTCCATGCATACGCCCATTGCGCTATCCCTCATGGGGCCGACGCGGAGGCGAGCGCCGCAGCAGCGAGCCATTCGGCCCGTGGCAACGGACCAGGCTCGGCAAATCGGTTGGTGAACATCTCGTCGGGCGCACACCAACGCTGTCCGACGGGCGGGCTGACCAGGTGTGCAAGCGTCGCGTAACGCGCCGGATCCGACCAGCCCAGACCATGTTCGCGCGCGACGGGCAGCAGCGCGCCATTGCTAAAGGCGACCGCGCGTCGCATCCGCGTCAACGCACCGGGCACGTCCGGAATTTTTTGCAAAGCCAGGGATTCTTCAGGATGCAGAAGCACAAAATGAATCGCGTGCAGGAGGCCCGCGACGATAGCCGCGCACAACGCTGCGTCGTCTCGCAATGTCGATGCCCGCACGATCAGGGCATGTCCGCCAAGGTCCAGCCCCGCGTCACGGAACAGGAAAACACGCGCCGGACAGCCCAGCGCCTCCAGAACGGGCACCATCGATCCGGCAAATCCCGCGATGGCACCGACATCTTTGCGGGCGAGCGCGGCCTCACGTTCATCGGGCGGCAGTTCCAGCGTCTCGACCTTGGTGAGGTCGATCCCCGCGCGGCGCGCATATTCCGGCAGGAATTGAAACTCCGCTGACCCGGGTGCGAAACCCAGGCGCGCGCCAGCGCAATCCGCCGGCACCCGAAGCGCGCTGTCGGCGGGAACGCATATGCCCATGCGGCTGTCGTCACCGCAGGCCGCGATCGCCACCAGCGGGCCACAGCCTGCCTGCCGATGAATTGCCGCGCTGGCGGCCGCGATCACGAAATCGAACCGACCATCGATCAGGGCGTCGACGGCATCGATCGAGCCGTGCACGGTTTCAATCACCACATCAAGATTCTGTTCGTCCCAGTCACCAAGCGCCTTTGCCGCGAAAACAGGGACCGACAGCCCTGAATGCGCC